>DATFEW010000075.1:0-4711 GCA_035250805.1 Pyrinomonadaceae bacterium | reverse complement strand
CTTTATAAAATCGTAGGAAGCCCGGAAATCTATCATCCGGTACTGCCATATCCGTCCCGATCTTTTTCTGTTTGTTTCGAACGACGCGTTCGTTCACCGCAACCGGCAGGGCGTGGCGAAAGGCGCGCATCTTTTCACGGTCCTGTTCGCCAGTGGTAAACCATGAACGCTCGAGATCGGCACTGTATTTCTCCAGAAGCGCGTTCCACTGCTCAAACAGCACATCCTCGTTTTCGGCAGTCGTTTCCTGCTCGAAGTATATCGCCCCGGCCATTCCTGCAGGCGTTTCCGGAAACTTTTCGGAAATAAACTCAAGGGCCCTGTCATCAAAATATTCAAGAAGCGTCGCATCGAGTCCAAAGCTCCCCTCCTTACAAAGGAGGGGTGGCTGCGAAGCAGCCGGGGTGGTTCTCCTCTGTCGCGAAGCAAAAGATACTTCCTTTACCGCCTCCACGAACGCCAGCAGGTCTTCGTTCCTTTCAAAAAATACGATTCCTGAGAAAAATCCCTCGGGCTTAGCGAGCAAATTCAACTCAACCTCACTGATTACGCCCAACGTTCCCTCACTCCCGATAAAAAGATCGATCGCATCCAGCGGCCGCGAATTGTAAAACCCGCTTACGTTTTTGCGAACATTCGGACGTGCGTATGTCGGAACCTTGACCCCAATTTTTCGCCCGGTCATAGCTTCTAAAACTACAGGCTCGCCCGCCGATGAAATAGCCTCGCCCCGTTTGATCCGCAGCCGGTTTCCATCGGCGAGAACGATCTCGAGCGCATTCACATAATCTCGCGTCGCTCCATATTTAAAACTTCGTGCTCCCGACGCATTCGTCGCGACCGTGCCGCCGATCTGGCAGCTCCATTCCGTCGGATCCGGCGGGTAAAACAATCCTTCGGCATCCACAGCTTTCTGAAGTTCGGCCAAAATAACCCCTGGCTCGACGACCGCCGTCATTGATTCCCTATTAATACTCTTGATCTTATTCAGCCTTTCGAGCGATATCACATAACCGCCAAAAGGGATCGCGCCGCCGACCGTCCCCGTACGCGCCCCTGAGATGGTCACAGGAATTTTGTCGCCATTCGCCTCGCGCAGGATCGCAGCTATTTCGTCGGAAGTCTCCGGAACAAACAACTTCTCAGCATACCCGCCAGGCATATTGCTGGCGTCGGTCAGGTACTCTTGGATCTCTTCAAGTTGGGTCTTGGTTCGCATTCTTGAACGCTGATCAGGCGGATCAACTAAGACAGAAATATTAGCTTATCCGGTTTTTTCCGCCTAATCCGCTCGATCCGCGTCCAAAATGATGCTAACGATATTGTAATTCCCTCTCGCGCAGGTACTTCAATCTGTCCCGGACCTCCGCTGCCTGTTCAAATTTCATGTCCTTAGCCGCCGCGCGCATTTCATGTTCTAACTGCGCGATCGTCTGCTTCAACTGTTTTGGCGAATACTCTTCAAACTTGTCCATCTCAAGCGGCACCTTGAAGTAATCGGCTTCGTATGCCGTAACAAGAGTTGCCTCAATTGGTTTCACGATCGTCCTCGGCGTGATGCCATGCTCGGTGTTGTATTCCTCCTGCAGATGACGACGACGTTCTGTCTCTTCGATCGCGTTTCGCATCGAGTTGGTAATATTGTCCGCGTACAGAATCGACTTGCCGTCGGCGTTGCGGGCTGCGCGGCCGATCGTCTGGATCAGCGACCGCTCAGACCGCAAAAAACCCTCTTTGTCCGCATCGAGGATCGCGACGAGCGAGACTTCCGGCAGATCGAGCCCTTCTCTCAACAGATTGATCCCTACCAGCACATCAAACTCCCCACGCCGCAGATCGCGAAGTATTTTTATTCTGTCCAGCGTTACGATATCGCTGTGCAGATATGTAACGCGAACACCAACCTCCGCGAAATACTCGCTTAGGTTTTCGGCCATTCGCTTCGTCAGCGTCGTGACGAGGACGCGTTCGTTGCGTTCGGCCCGGACGCGACATTCTTCCAGCAGATCGTCGATCTGCCCTTTTACCGGTCGTACCTCAACGATCGGATCGAGCAGGCCGGTCGGCCGAATGATCTGCTCAATCACTTCGCCCTCGGTGCGGCGAAGCTCATACGGGCCGGGCGTTGCCGATACATAAATCGTCTGCCCGACACGAGCTTCAAATTCCTCAAAACTTAGCGGACGATTATCTTTCGCACTAGGAAGCCGAAAGCCATATTCGACCAGCGTCCCTTTGCGGCTTTGATCGCCCTTGTACATCGCACCGAGCTGCGGCACCGTCTGGTGCGATTCGTCTATCACCATTAGTGCGTTTGACGGGAGATAATCCAGCAGAGTCGGCGGAGGCTGCCCGGGCATCTTTCCGGTCAAGTGCCGCGAATAGTTCTCGATGCCGTGGCAAAAGCCCATCTCCTTTATCATTTCGAGGTCGTACATGGTCCGCTGATGCAGCCGCTGCGCTTCGACAACTTTCCCCTCGTTCACAAGATGCTCTTCCCACCAAATGAGTTCTTCTTTGATGGTTTGGATCGCACGTTTGATCGTCGCCTTTGTCATTACATAGTGCGTCTTTGGGTAGATCGGGATCCGCGTCTCATGTTTCGCGACCACCTCGCCCAGAAGCGGATCGATCGTTGAGATTGAATCTATCTCGTCACCCCAAAATTCCACTCGATACGCCTGGTCCTGATAGCTCGGATAGATCTCAACCACGTCGCCGCGCACGCGGAAACTTCCACGATCGAAATCTACGTTCACGCGCTCGTATTGGAGCTCGACAAGCCGGCGCAAAAAGTCCTCACGTTTTATCTGCGTGCCGGGCTCGATAAACATCAGCATTCCGTAGTACGCGTCCGGATCCCCCAGGCCATAAATGCACGAGACCGACGCGACCACGATCACATCCGTTCGCTCGAATAGCGATCGGGTTGCGTGCAGTCGAAGCCGGTCGATCTCATCATTGACCGTCGCCTCTTTTTCTATGTAGAGGTCGGCGGCGGGAACGTAGGCCTCGGGCTGGTAATAGTCGTAATACGAAACGAAATATTCGACGGCATTCTCAGGAAAGAACGTCTTAAACTCCTGATAAAGCTGGGCCGCGAGCGTCTTATTGTGCGCCAAGACAAGCGTCGGTCTCTGCACCTTCTCAATGACGTTCGCTATGGTAAACGTCTTTCCGCTACCGGTGATCCCTAGTAATACCTGGTCCTTCACGCCATCATTCAGACCCTCAACAAGCTGCCTGATCGCCTCCGGCTGATCCCCTGTAGGCTGGTTTTCACTTATGAGACGGAATTGCATAGTTTAATCATACCGTAAACGAGTATTTTAGAACAATCTCCCCCTTGACTTCAGGCGGTAATCCTAAGGATAAGGGGAACTTGCGCGCCTGATGTGCCGTTATAGGCTTCAGAGGTTGAGACCGTGAATCGACGGGTAACGATATACGGAGGAAAGATGAGCTCGTTCACAAGAATCGCTGTCCCTTTTATTGTGGCTCTTGTTTTATTGTCCGTTCCTGCCACCTTCGCCAATGGAGTTGACTTAAATACATCGAAAGTAAGCGTCACTGCATTTCTTCATGCGACAGTCATTCCCATGGATCGTGAGCGTGAGCTACACGATCAGACAGTGATCGTGGTTGACGGGAAGATAGCCGCGATCGGTTCGAGCTCAAAGATCAAAGTGCCTGATAATGCGTTTCGCGTCGATGCGACGGGACGTTATTTGATCCCGGCTCTTTGCGACATGCACGTCCATCTGCTTGGCGAGGCATGGAATCGTATGCTGCGGCCCGAGCTACGGCTTTCAAGTAAGGACCTCCCATACGAGAGATTCCTTTTTCCCTACGTGGCAAATGGAGTAACCACCGTTCAGGAACTTTTTGCGACTCCGGAAGAGATCCCGCTCCGACAACGGATAGATCAAGGCGAAGTACTCGGTCCTCGACTTATCTTGGCCAAAGCGATCGATGGTCCGAAGAAGGGTTGGCCCCCTCCGCTGACAACCTGGGTAGCCAATGCAAGCGAAGCCCGAGTCGCCGTTCGCGAAGCCAAACTCGCAGGCTACGATAAGATCAAAGCGTATTCGTTCCTCGACCGCGATTCGTATGACGCGATCGTCGCCACGGCGAAAGAACTCAAAATGGATGTGATCGGTCACATTCCAATGTCAGTGTCCGTCGAACATACTATCGATTCAGGGCAAAAGCTCTTTGCACATTCTGAAGAAATTGCAAAACACGTCGAAGGCAATTACAGCAAGGAGCGCATCGATTATTTCGCAGATTTGATGGCAAAGCGCGGAGTGTGGATGACGCCGACGCTTGTGACAACGCATAGCCTTATCGACCTCTTTGACAATTCCGACAGACTTCTCGCCCGACCAGAAGCCGTTTATTATCGACATCCGATGCAGACCGGTACGTGGTCCTTTATGACTGAGAAATTGTATCTGCCCGTTCCCACGAGCGCGCGCGAGAAGATTCGAATGGATTTTGAGAAATTCCAGCGGCCGCTGACAAGAGCATTCTTCGAGCGCGGAGGAAAGCTGATGGCCGGTTCGGATACGATCCTCCCCGGCCTTGTTCCGGGTTTCGCACTGCACCGCGAGCTCAAGGAGTTGGTCGAAGTCGGGCTAACGCCTTATGAGGCGCTTCGCACTTCGACGACCCGGCCATTTGAGTACCTAGGCGAAATTGACAAGGCAGG
>DATFEW010000074.1:0-5112 GCA_035250805.1 Pyrinomonadaceae bacterium | reverse complement strand
CATTTGTTTCGATCCAACGCTGGAGAGCGACCAATTCCTCGTCAAGGCCGTCGGCCGACTCCTGCCAGTGACTGCGATGATCGTTAACCTCCCTGAAAAAGAGATCGATAGCCGCCTTTCGCACAGCCGGCGAGAGATGTTTCTTCTGAAGCTCTTGAAGCAGGATATGCATCACGTTCAGCCCGCTTTCCCGCAAGTGGATCGACGAACGTTCATTACCGTCGAAATCGACCAACGCGGTTACATATTTGTTGAGCTGGTCCTTCAGATAGTAGGAATTCTTTGATGGAGTTCTGATCGCCGGTACAAGAGGATTCACCCCCTTGACGGCGTAGTCAAGCAGTATCCTTCTCTTGGTCATCACATGATGTCCGCCGCCCGAAGCGTCCGTGAGCATCGTCACGAGATTAAAGCCCTGGCTGAAGATCGGTTCCTTTGCATTAAACCCGTGATCAGAAACCAAGATGAGCGCGGTCTCGTCCTTACGTGATGAAGCCTGGATACCCGTCCAAAACCTCCCGAGCACAAGGTCAAGCTTTTTTAGCTCGATAAGGCGCGATGCTTCGTCATTATTGTCGTGAAGTACGTGGTCGAATTCAGTATCGAAGTAATCGAAATAATCTATCTCCGGGCGCGTGACCACGCGCTCCGTGATATCGCGTTCGTTCTGGCGAACCGTCATCGAAAGAAACTCAAAACCCATCGAGTATTCATTTAGAAGTTCTGTGCGGTCGCGCGGAAAAAGGTTCAGGAAACCTTCGCCAAGATGCCACAGCCACATATTGTCCCGCTGATATAGCTGCGGGCTGTGATAGCGCTTTTCAAACGGAAACATATCCACCAGCAGAGGGATCTTTAGCTGGTCCATCACCTCGGCGGCGGGCATATCCGTCCGCTTTTTCAGGTAGTTGTCCAGGTAAAACGCAAAGAACCGGAGATAGTCGTAAGTTTGCAGCGTGAAGCGGTCGAACTCCACGTTTCCTTTGACCTGCATGTGCTGTCCGGTATCGAGCATTCCCCAGGCGGGCCCCGACAAACTAATGCCACGAGTATAAAAATTTTCGACACGCGAGCCGTTCTTATAAAAGATCTCGTCAAACCACGGAAGCATTGACTTCCCTGTGGCCGGGTCGCGTTTCTTTACATACCGGTCAATAGACTCGTGCGGCAGGCCGTCGATCTTTACGATAACAATGCGTTTCAGTCCCTGCGCGTCGACCGCATTGGCGGCCAACGCCAGTAACGCACATACAATAAGCAAACGAAGATTTCTTGACCTTAAGACCATTTAGATGTGATGGGGATGAGCTATTGTGACTCTGCGGCGACCACGGAACTACGTTTCGAGACAGCCTCTCGTTCGATCTGGACCTTTCTTAAGTATTCTGCCGCCGTCTCGCGCCAACGAGCGTCATTCCTTTGATTTTCCCGAATGGCCAGCAACTCCTTTCTTGCCGTGCTGTTGTTGATCTTGTAAAGCCCGGCAAGACACGCAGTGCGGATTCCATCGTCGAAAGAGCCAGCGAATATTTTCGCAACGGCCTTAGCCGTCTTTCCACCGGCAAGTTGCCCTTTCTGCGCGACAAAATTAAGGGAACGCATCAACATGGCAACGTTGCTGTCCACCTCGGGGCGAACGGAGTAATAAGCCGTTTCTCGGATCTTTCGCTCGTGAAATGCAAGCTGCCGAAGAAGATCCGCCTTGGCAGCCAGCTCCGTTGTCGGCTTAACGCGATACTTGTAAAGACCGAAGGTGAGCATCTGCGCTATCGAATATTTTAATGGCATTTTGCCGCCGTGCTTTGCCAGCGTCATTTCCTGTATTCGATCTTTCTCAAGCTTTAGACGAAGGCCTTCGGGGCTCTTCGCATATTCGACCAGGTTCTTGTACTGTCCCCGTGCAAGTCTGAGCTCTGCCTCAAGATCGTTCTCCAACGGATTTATCGAAACCTTATCGAGCCGCTTGGCGGTCTCCCTGCGAAATTCTTCGTTCAAGCTTTCGTCCATAGCGAGGATCATCTTTAGCTGCGAATACGAACGTAGCCGCGAAGGCTGGTTCATATCGGTTCCTCGGCGCCCGAGCACGAAGCCGTACAGGAGTTTGCCTAGAGTAAGTGCGATCCCGCCTCCTTTCGTGAACGAAAGGACGTTGCCCATAACGTCGTCAAACGCACGCTTGGTCATCTCGCGTTTTTTCGGATTTCCCGTGTCGCGGAAATCAACGAGGATGATTGGGACGTGGGGATGATCAAGTCCGTAGATCGCGAGCGGAATAAGTGTCTTGCTTATCGCACCGGGTGTATTCGGCTCAACCTCGCGGCTTTCAGCATCGAACCAGCGGACCTCGGAATATCCCTTCCAGTCAAGCAAACGCTTGTCGTCCCAAGGGCTTTTGATATTCAGAAACCGTCCTTCCCAAACCCGATCTTTGTTTGCTTCGAGATCTTCCTTGAAAACCCACGAGATCGCGTGTTTGGCCTTCCCGTCGACCATTTCGAGCGGTTCAAAATACAGGTCCTGCGCTTCAGTAAATCGCCGGAGCAACTCCCGTGTTTGACCCTGATTGGCGTTTCCCGCGACAAGGTCGCGGTCGTTAGCTCGCAGGTAATTCTCTTTCTGCATTTGCCCGCCGAACGGCTTCTCCGTCAATGCAAGTCTGGTTTTAATATCGAGCAATTCCTGATCGGTAAAAACACGTTCGCCTTGAACCTGCTCATACAGGGAGAGAATTGTCAGTGCTTCAGCGATCGCCGTTCTTTTGTATTCGGCCGTATTTTGCCGGATCGGTCCCCAATACATTTTTAGCTTATCGCCCACGGGGCCTGCGTAGCCGCGTCGGATGATCTGCCAAAGGATCGTGTCCCAGATCTGCCCGTTCGGGCCGTTAAGGTCCATGATCGGCGGGGGAATGGTCTTGCCGGCTTCTCGTTTGCTGCCCCACCTCCGGTAATTGAAAGGGATGGCCGCCATCAGTTTCTGCATCGTAGACGGCTTTGTGTAGGTCAGCATCCAGACGTGGCGAAGGCGGTCGTTCTCCATTACCTCGTCTCCCAGAGTGTCACGCAGTACGCTCAAAAGCGGAACGAATTTGCTTTCCTCCGGGCCGCGGTTATCAAACGTGCCGTTGGTCTTGTAAAAGATGGTTACCAACTCGGCCCCGCCCTCGATCTTGATCGTTTCCACGGAAAATGGAAAACGTTCCTCTGTTGTATCGGACGGCGCCGTGTTCTGTGGAGGTGCTGACGGAACTGAGTCAACGGATTGCGCCCGAAGTGTGGAGGCTCCAAAAACCGATCCGATCAGAATAGCCGCGAGGGCCGAATGAAGAACTTTAGATCTAAATAAGTCAAAACTCATGCGAAACCCACTTGATCGTTGCAGCGAAAGATAAACTCGATGCCGTTATCGGCCCGTTAAGTCAAATATTTCGAAATAATAGCACGATTCAACCAGCCAGCGAACTTTATGCCGCCAGCAAAGTTGCTCATTAGGGACGGCTACCTTACGAAATCTTTGAATTCTCTGCGTTTGATGAGAAAACCGGCGATTGGTTTGCAAACAGTTCGGAATATTGATGTTGGGGAGAATCCGATCAGTACGATTGCGAGCTGCGCAGCCAATTGTGATAGCATTAACGGTTTGAATTTCTTGTGAACTAAATCCCAAACCCATAAATGAACGACGAAGTACTTATACACGAGGCCGAAGAAGTTGAGAAAAAAACGGCTGCCGGGAAGACCCTATTGAAATCACATTTCTTATGGATCCAGGGGCTGATATTTGTTGCCGGGCTCGGCCTGTTGTTTTTTGTTCTATCCAGGATCGGCTTTGGCACTGTTTTTGAGATCATCAGCCAGATCGGGTGGGGGTTTCTTTTTATCATCGCAACAAATTTCTCACGGCACTTGATCCGCGCAACTTGCATTTACCTCGCTATTCCAAAAGAGCACCGCGTTAATGTTGGGTACCACAACGTCCTCGCGGCAAGGCTCGCCGGCGAGGCGATGAACCTGCTGACCTTCACCGGCCCGGTCCTAGCGGAAGCGACCAAGGCGGCGATGCTGAAAAACCGGATCACATTTTCACGCAGCGCTGCCGCGGTGATCGTCGACGACATCATGTACTACATCACTGTCGCGCTGATGATGCTGAGTGGTGTTGCGCTTATGGTTCTTAGTGTCGGCGCGCCAGGCAAGGTAATGCGTTACGCGCTTATCGGCGTTACTATCGGCGCGATCTTTATGTTGGTCGGAATGTTCCTGGTGATAAAGTTCAACGCCCGGCCCTTAAGTTGGATCCTAAACAAGCTCGACGCACGGGGTTGGCTTCCGAAATTTGTTTCGACAAAGAAAAGCCACGTTTATGAGATCGAAACGAACGTTTACAGCGTTTACTCTGAAAAGCCAAAGCTATTCTACTCGCTGCTCGGACTAGGCTTCCTTGCTCATGTAACCAGTGTTGTGGAGGTATTTCTCGCACTTAACCTCCTGGGTTTTTCGCCAACGCTGGCCCACTCATACATCATCGAGTCGCTGACCAAGGTAATTAATGCGGCGTTCAGTTTCGTTCCCGGGACCGTCGGTGTGTATGAAGGCGGGAATGGGATCATCTTGCGGTCACTCGGATACACGGTGGCCATCGGCGTTGCTCTTGCTCTGGTCCGGCGAGGTGCCATTCTTTTTTGGGCGGCTGTAGGATTTGTCCTCCTGTTTTGGCGGACCGCCAATAGCGGCGCTAAAGCCTTAGCAAAGAAGAAAGCTAAGGACTCCACTCCGGTTAACGAAACCGTTCCAGCTTTCAGCGCCCCGGTCCCTGAGCCTGTCTCGGAAGAAGCTTAGCTGTGGGTCTGAGCCTCACTTTCCCTTTGTTCTTTAACCCAAGAACTTACTTCGTAATCCGAGGGCACTTCAGCTTTCCTTGTTCAGAGTTTGGAAACATTGAAAACCCTTGAAGGAAAGATCGAAATCCATGGAGCTCGAATCCTCTCTCCTCACTTCTATAAACAAACGAATGAACTATATCTTCGATTGAGCCGCGCGCAAATTTCGACACGTCAATGCGAAATCGGGAGAGTTCCACAGGCTTGTTCAAGCTTACAGTAACGGATACAAC
>DATFEW010000072.1:0-11544 GCA_035250805.1 Pyrinomonadaceae bacterium | reverse complement strand
CTATTGAAAAAAAGGAGGACGTTATCCGCTGTTGGGAAGGCCCTTATAAAGGAGGACCCCGAGGTCGATCTTGAAGAATTTGGAAAGTTCCTCAGCGAGACCTCGCGTGTATATGTTTCAAAGAACGGGATCATCCACCTTGTCGAAGAGTTTGAAGTGATCACAGACGCGGAGGGCAACGTACGTGATCGCCGCCCGCGGGTCAAAAGCCCGCAGAATATCAGCACCGACATCCCGCTCAGGTGGACCGGCAAATTCATCAAGAAGGATGAAGCGGTCCACCGGTACGTGTTCACTCAGAAGCGTCAGCTCCTGCACGTAAATGGGTTGACGTTTGATTTCCTTTTCGATATCGCCAAAGAGCTGCAAAAACGCGAGTCGCTGCTTCTGCTGCGGGGCGGTGAAAAAGGC
Organism: Pyrinomonadaceae bacterium; assembly: GCA_035250805.1. Classification (GTDB taxonomy): domain Bacteria; phylum Acidobacteriota; class Blastocatellia; order Pyrinomonadales; family Pyrinomonadaceae; genus OLB17. The sequence continues at coordinate 11,133 of DATFEW010000072.1, read as the reverse complement.
GATGAGCCATTGGTGATGAACCGAGGCGGCAAACCGTATAATGCATTCCTGGACGGCCGGGTAAAAAAGGATTCATACTGCCTGCTCCTTCAGCTTTCCAACATGGAATTGAAACGTCCCAAAAAATAAGATTCATGGATCTTGGTTTTGAAAAAAGCGCTTTCAAATGCAAAGCCGGCGATTACTGCTTTGGCGACGCCATCCATCTTTCCGACCCGAAGCTCCATGCGCGATCTCAGGAATACAAACGAAAACTTAGCGCCCGGATGAAACCGATCTCCGGGCAGGACCTTCATCGTATCCCGACTGCACGCGGCTACTATGTAACTCGAAAATACGATGGCGAATTTGCTTTGCTGTTTTTCGATGGAAAGGAAGCGATCTCGGTCAATCCGGGCGGAACGGTACGCGTCGGGCTTCCGGCTTATGAAGAAGCCGCCAAGCTTCTGAAAGCGGCGAAGGTAAAATCGTGCGTTTTAGCGATCGAGATATACATGCCAGAAGCGATGTCGACGGCGCTACCCATCCAGCAAGTCGTCGGCATGCTCAGGGCGCCGAAGAATGAGGCCGATATCAAGAAATTGTCGGTAGCTGTTTTCGATATCGCCGAGCACAATGGCAAACCGGTCACAACTACAAAGCAGGCCTTTTCACTGCTCGAAAAATGGTTCGAGAAGGGAAAACTGATACATCCGGCCGAGCACGTTGTAACTGACAGTAAGGACACCATCCTTGAAAAACTGACGGACTGGGTTATCGGTGAGGAATCTGAAGGGCTTGTTGTCCGGCACGATCTCGCGGGTTGGTTCAAGGTGAAACTGCGACACAATTTCGACGCCGCGATCATAGGCTTTTCCGTGGGCGAAGAGGATCGAAAGAGTTTGCTTCATGACCTACTGGTGGCCGTGATCAGGCCTGATGGTACGTTCCACGAACTCGCCCGCGTCGGCGGAGGATTTACGGACAAAGATCGAAAAGATCTCGCCCACGAGCTGAAACGGCGCGTCGTACCTTCTGACTACGTCGCAGTGAACAATGATTACGTCGCATATGAAATGGTGGCGCCCGGGCCGGTGATCGAGATCTCCTGTCTTGACATTATCACCGAACGCGCACGGGGCGGTACGATCAACAAGATGGTGCTGGCATGGGACGGCAAGCGGTATTCAGCATTGTCGAGGATGCCGCTGGTTAGCGTGATCTCGCCGCAGTTTGTTCGCGTGCGTGATGATAAAGAGGCAACGGTAGAGGACGTCAATATCCGCCAGCTCAGCGATTTGGTGCCGATCATCGGAGCGGATAAACCGGCTGTGGAGGTAGTTGGAAATCCAAGCAAATTGCTCGAACGTGTTGTATATACAAAAACGATGCGCGGCAATCAAATGGTGCGCAAGCTTCTTCTTTGGAAGACAAACAAAGAGGATCAGCCCGAGTACCCGCCCTATGTGGTTTACCTGACGGATTTCAGTCCGAACCGTCAGACGCCGCTTGAACGCGAGGTCCGCGTTGCGTCCAACGAAAAGATCGCGCGGAAGCAGTTCAAAACTTTGGCTGATGAGTATTTTGTGGGCGGGTGGGAAAAGGTCGATGGTGCTAAGTAACGATTATCCTGAATTCGCGAAAAACAAACGGCTGCTCTGGATAGCTCAGGAATGGGCGAGGTATGCGCCAAAACTTGCCGAGTGGACAATGGAGCACCTGGTAAACCGTCGTGACGTTTGGAGCCAGTACATTATTAAGAACGGGGAAGTCAGCGTCGTGATGCTGCCCATCAAAGAGCGCCGCAAGATCGGCGCCGAAATGATCACGATGCGAAAACTCGTTCGCCATTACACGGGAAAAGCGATTCCCCATCTGATAGGCCTTCATTCGATAAGCGATCACAGTACGTGCAAGTGGTTCGCCGTGGACATAGATCTTCACAATGAAGAGATAGCGAACGCGGACGAAGTTGTCCTTGCAAACACCGGAGCGGTTTTCGAGTGGGCGCAGCGGCTGCGCGATCAGGGTTTCGACCCCATCTTAATGGACAGCAACGGCGTCGGCGGATTTCATCTTTGGGTCGTGTTCGATAAGGAATATCCCCTTAAAGACACGTTCGACTTTGCAGACAAGCTGAGATCGGATTGGGACGAGTTGGGTCTTCCGCGAAAGCCGGAGATCTTTCCCCCCAAAAGAGAAGTAAAGCCCGATGATCTGCCATACGGGCTGCGTCTTCCGGGTCGGCATCATTACCGGCAACATTATACGCGGATCTACAATTTCGACGGCGTGGGCGAAAACGAGTGGCTTGAGGGCGGCGAGGCGATCGAGGCTATCCTCGCGACCAGGCCTGCAAAGCTGACGGTTTCCCGGGCTCTTTCAAAAAAACCAAAAAAGGAAGATACAAAACCTGTCGTGCGAAAGACCGCGACCGCGACACGCAAACCGCGGGTTTGTGTGGATCTGGACGGAGTGCTCGCGAAATACAATGGTTGGGAGGGCTTCGACACGATCGGCGCGCCAATACCGGGCGCGCTTGAGTTTGCAAATTCGCTCGCTAAGATCGCAGATCTCGTGATCTTTACGTCTCGCTGTTCACACGATCCCGGGATTGAGTCGGACAGGGCCGTCCTGACCCCGGCCCAAATGAGGATTCGGGTGATCGAATGGCTCGAAGAAAACGAGTTTCCGTTCGCGGACGTTTACATCGGGCAAGGGAAGCCACGCGTGGCAGCATTTATTGATGACCGGGCGGTTCCATGTAAGCCGCAGACGGACAAAGGATCGTTCGAAGACTCGCTTAAGGCTGTACGTCAGATACTGAAGCGAAAGTCTAAACTGCCGCCCCAATGAGAAATCAGTTTTCGGCTTTCGAAAGAGGCGTGATGGCGGGCGAGTTTATCGGATTTCCATCTAGGGCAAACCGCGAGCCGTGGCACGGGCAGTCCCATGTTTTTTCGAGTGAGTTGAACCTGACGACGCAGCCTAAATGAGTGCATTTAGCGTTAAGCCGGTGGACCTCACCGTTTTCATCACGGTATACGGCGATCCTGGAGACCCCGTCGCGCATCACGGCACCCTCGCCCTTTTTCAGATCTGCTTCGGACGAAATATCGCCGGGCGTGACCCAGTCAGTGTAGGGCACTGTGGAATCAATTATCTCTGGAACTGCCTCTTTTAGCGATTGCGTAGTAAGCCGGGACGGATCATAGACGTTTGCCCACACATTTTCACGACCAAGGATCTGATCGGAAGCGATCATTGCTCCAACCGTACCGTGCGTCATGCCCATTCCGGAATCGCCCGTTATAAGGTAAACATTCGGTTCACTGTCCGAAAACCGCCCCAAAAACGCAAGCCCGTCATGCGTTTCAAGAAATTGCCCCGACCATTCGTACTTGATGCCGCCCGCGTTAGGGAAACGCTCTTCGGTCCACCGTTTCAGATTCGCAAAACGAGTTTCGCCGTCGTTTTCCTGTCCGGTCCGGTGGTCTTCGCCTCCCACGATCAAAAGATCATGACCGGAATCCTCCTGGGTTCGAACATAGTGATACGGATCTTCAGTGTCCCAGATAAGAATCTTTTCGAGGCGCTTTTTAGGGAGTTCCGCCGCGATCGCGTACGTGCGGTACGCGGGCAGTTTGGCAAACATCTTACTCATTAACGGATAGTTCGTCGCGAGAACCAGAGAGTTTGCAGATGCGATCACATCATCTTCGGTTGTGATCTTTGGATTTGCACCGCCCTCCCAACCGACCACGCGTTTGTGAGATACAAGCGTACCGCCGTAGGACTCGATCGCCCTGACTAGGCCCGCAAGATATTTCAGCACATGAAACTGGCCCTGATGTGGAAAGCGCAGGCACTTTCCCGAATCAAAGCCCTCCAGATGAAGGTTATCCACCCATTCGACACCGGCCGGGCCGCACCTCTGCGTTGCCTCGAACTCTTTTTCCAGGTCATCTGTTCCTTCCGGAGAATCTACTAGATAACCATCCAGTCGGGTAAAATCGCAGTCGATCTTCTCGCTATTGACAATGTCTTCTATTTTATTGATCGCTTTCGTGTGGCTTTCGACCGCGAGCTTCGCATTTTCCTTGCCGTGCCATTCTTCGATACGATAGATCCGGTCATCGATCGCATTGGACAGATGAGCCGTAGTGCGTGACGTTTCGCCGCCGCCGATAAGTCCGTCATCGACAACGATCACTTTCTTTTTAGCTTTTGAAAGCAAATAGGCTGTTGTGAGACCAGCGATCCCGGCACCGACTATACAAACATCATATTCCTCTGTTTTGTTGGCGAGTCCGGATCTGCGATCGATCAGCTTTTCCGAAGCCTCCCAGCAGGAAGTTGTATGTCCAGCATCACTCTTTCGCATACATCAAAAAAGAGAGCCGTGATCAAGCTCGGACAGTTCAAGTCTGATCCGGGCTTGATCACGGCTTCCGCTTAACGCGCGGTTTCAAGGCGAAGATCGCTTTCTCATACCGTAGTCGACGCCGTAGAATATCGCGGCTCGCGCGAATGCGCAGCAGTCGAGGCTGGCAGAGCCGTAAGCTCACGGTAACAATCGCAAGCGGCTTCTTCTACCTTGGCGCGATCACAGATTGACAGCCCTCCCCGTGAATATGTGATCAGCTTCTTTTTTCGCATCTCGAGAGCGGTACACGTCACGCTCGGACGATAGACACCGAGAACTTTGGCGATCTGCTCATGAGTAAGCTTCAAAGTTTTCCTCCCGCTTCGGTCCTGTACCAACAGGAGCCACGTGCAAAATCTTTCCTTTACTGAGTGGTACATATTACAGATCGATCGTTGAGAGATCTGTCGAATGTAGCGATCGATATGCGGCTGCAGGCATCCCGCCAGGTCTGGATGTATCCGCATCAACTTTGCCAGAACAGAGCTTTCGATCCTGACGGCCGAACCTGCCTGCGAAACCTGCGTGCAATTCGCCACTCTTGATGAACAGATCAGCGGCACAAAACCGACGACTCCTTCCCGACCCGTCAGCGTTATTTCCACCGTCCGTCCGTCATCTAACGTCCGCAACTCCGAGATCACGGCAGTTTCCGGAAAATAGACGTATTCGAGGCGATCATCCTGCATATATAGGAATTGTTCATCTCGCAAGTAGACAGATCGCAACGACGGCCGTAGTTTCTGAAAAAGATCCCTCGGCAGGCTTCGCAGGAGCTCGTTGCTCGTAAACGCCGTTGGTGCCGAAATGGCCTTTGATCGATGGTCTACGACCTCCGACCGGCTCCTTTCTCTGTGTGAGAAGATATGACCGTTCGAGTCATAATCCGTAGTTGATTTTGTTTGGTATTCGTGTACGCGTTCCATGTCCTTTCCCCCTATCTGTCCTATTTGGTCTGACTTTCGAGCATCGGATCATCGTCTGCTCGGAATTCCGGCTCACTGTGGACGTTGAACTTGGAATTTCCACCTAGAATTTAGTGAGGAACCACGCGGCAGGTTCCTCACTTTCCCCCTTGCCAACACTCGCTCGCGTTCCGAGCGAAGCCGCGAAAATCTCAAACGATGTTGAAGTAAGGATGCCTTAGGTGTGTATTGAATTGAATCAGGAAGGAAGGTAAAAATTATAGGGAAAAACCCTTATTACTAGTGCACAAGCTCAAGTGGTGCAGGAAAGTCTCTATTCTCAATGTTTACGTGTCCTGCATCCAACCCTGCAGTATGGCGTACCGGACAATATCTATCCGCCCTGAAATGCCCAGCTTTCGCATAGCATTGGCCTTGTGAGCCTCGATTGTCTTAACACTAAGGTCTAGGCGGGTAGCGATCTCCTTGTTGCTGTATCCAAGGGCGATCAGGCGAAGAACCTCGGTCTCACGGGTCGAGACGTCTCCACGGCCTTCGCCTCGAAGCGATTCGGCTTTGCTGACATATCCACCCATTACCTTTTGCGTTAGGCTGGGGTCCAGAAACGAGTTTCCCTCACCCACCGACCGGATCGCGTTGATCAATTCGGACGGTGCGCTTTGCTTCAAAACATATCCATTTGCACCGGCGCTGATCAGCTGGCGCAGATAGCCGTCATCGGTATGACGCGTAAGAGTAAGGATCTTCAGGCGGGGATGTAGGGCACGGAGTTTTTTTGTCGCCTTGAGTCCATTCAGGACAGGCATAGAAATGTCCATAAGGACGATGTCAGGATCAAGCTCGGCCGTAAGAGCGATCACCGCTTCACCATCTCCCGCCTCACCAATCACCTCCATATCCGGCTGGGCGTTAACGAGCAGTTTTATTCCTTCCCTAACGGTTTTGTGGTCTTCGGCCAAAACTATTTTTAGCTTTTTGTCCATTTGTTCCTTTATTTTTCCTTCCTCAGCGGGATCCGCGCATAAACGGTTGTACCTGCTCCGGGGGCGGACTCGATCTCAAGCGACCCGCCGATCAAGGACGCCCGCTCTCTCATGCCCTCGAGTCCCAAACCCTTGCCACCCTTCCTGCCATTGGATCTCTCGCTCGGCTTCATTCCTACTCCATTGTCTTCGACAATAAGAACAAGTTCATCTCCTGTTTTCTCCAGGAGGACATTAACAGCGCTTGCTCTTGAGTGCTTTACTATATTATTCAAAGCTTCCTGTGCGATCCGGTAGAGGTGCGAATCCGAGCTTTCATCGAGTGGCACGTTTGCTAGCCCGCTCGAATGAAACTCGGCCGGTATCTCGTAATGCTTCGACCATTCGCGGACAAAGGTACCTATCGCGTCAACCAAACCAAGTTCGTCAAGCGCAAAGGGACGAAGTTCCCAGGCAAGAAAACTCACTTCCGAATCCAAAAGCTCCGCGACCTCCTGCAGCCTCACCGCGCGCGCTTTTAGATTTTCGTCGTGAGAGCAGACCTCTTTCATTGCCGCGATCTTTAGCCGCAGCGCCGTAAGACGCTGCCCGAGCTGGTCGTGAAGGTCGCGTGCTATTCGTTGTCTTTGGTCTTCCTGGGATGTTACCAAGCGTTGAAGAAACTCGATCTTCTGCCGTTCTGCAGTCTTGCGTTCGTTTATCTCGGAAACCAGGGCGGCATTTGCAGCGGCGAGTTCCCGTGTCCGCTCAACCACACGGAGTTCCAGTAGGTCGTGGGAATGCTGTAATGCTTCGGCGTAACGCTGCTTTTCGGTGAGGTCGGAGGTGATCTTTGCATAGCCCGACAATGTTTTGCCCACGTATAACGGTGCCATCACGCCCGCAGCAAAAAACCGCGTCCCGTCTTTTCGCGTTTGCCAACGCTCATCCGAGGCCCGACCACTTTTCCGTGCCGTACGCATCTCTCTGAGGGGAATTCCGTTTGCGACATCCTCCGAGGTGAAGAGCATCTCGTAGGATCGCCCGAGGATCTCTCCCTCTTCATATCCAAAGATATTTGCCGCACCCGGATTCCAACTATCGATTCGTCCTTCGATATCGGTTGAGAAAATGGCGTAGTCGGTAAAACTTTCGGTCAGGACCCGCATCCTGTCCTGGCTCGAGCGCAACAACTCTTCAGACCGCTTGAGATCGGATACGTCTGTGATCAGCGCATAGAATCCTCGCACGTCGCCTTCGTCACTAGTGTCGGGAACATAGGCGGCGGAGATGAATCGATTACCGGCCGACTTGTAGTGAACGTTGGCCTCGAAAGTCACGGTTTTGCCGGCCAAAGCTTCATCTAATTTCCCCTTCAGCTCCCGGTAAGCTCGTCCTCCAAGAATCGTCTGCAGCTTTTTGCCGACTATCTTTTCCTTTGGGAGTCCGAACCAATCGCAGTATGTTCGGTTCACGAACTTGTAACGTTCATCCGCCCCGACATAAGACACGAGCGCTGGAATACTGTCCGTAATAAGACGGAGTTGATACTCGCTTATCCGAGATCTTTCCTCTGAAGCCCGCAATGCCGCTTCGGCAGCATTGCGATGCGTAATGTCCGTGAACAGAACTGCGACCTTATGGTCCGATGGTTCGCCAACACGAAAGGCGTAAACCTCAAACGAGCGGCTTAAACCCTTGAACTCACCCGAAAATCGAACCGGTACCCCTGTGAGGGCAACTTCGCTATAATTTCTCAGCCAGTGTTCCTCGATGTTGGAGACGAACGCTGATATTCGTCGTCCCGTTACGTCGTGCAATCCGGACTGGATCTCGAATGCCCGGTTAACCTCCACGAAGCGGTAATCAACCGGCTGGCCTGACCTGTTAAAGATCATCTCAATGATGCAGTAACCCTCATCCATTGAGTCGAACAGGGTCCGATAACGCTCTTCGCTCGCTCTAAGAGCAGCCTGGGCCTTTATACGCTCGGTGATATTCCGGGCAACTTTTGATGCGCCAACAATTTTACCTGTCGCGTCATAGATGGGAGATACCGTGAGGGAAATATAGAGAAGCGTACCATCCTTACGTCGTCGGATAGTTTCGTACGGTTCAACGCACTCGCCCTTGCGAATTCGGCTTAGGATCTGTTCTTCTTCACCGACCCGATCGGGCGGCATTAAAATCGTGATCGACTTACCGACTACTTCCTCTGCCTTATAGCCGAATAGCTTTTCCGCGCCCCTGTTCCAACTCGAAACGATCCCGTTGAGGTCTTTACTGACGATCGCGTCGTCTGATGACTCGACGATAGCGGCAAGTCTTGCCTTCGCCTCTTCCGCTCGCATACGCTCGACGGCGCTCCAGGCGCGTTCGGCGATCCCTTCAAGCAGTCCTATCTCTTGATCGGTCCAGTCATGCGGCTTGTCATCGCTGCACCATAAGGAGGCCACCCATTTTTCTTCCCGAAGCAGGGGGACGGCGATGTATGCAAGCTCGTTGCTGGGGCCGTAAACTTTCTTGAAAAGTTCCGCGGTTCGCGGATCGTGTTGTGAATCGCGATTCACGACCGTTTGCCCGGTTATCATACTTTCAGACGTTATCGAGCTGTACGCGGAGATTTTGTGTTTACCGGCCACCGAACTGCCGGTTCGGAAATAATCGTTATGTACTATCTCGGTGTCGTTTTCCAGATCGATCTCATTAAAAAGGCAGCGATGAACATCCAAATACTCACCTAACAATCTCGCGATATCGGCCAACAGTTCTTCGGGGTTTCGACTGAGCCTTATTTTCTCTGCGATCGCAAATAGAAATTCGTGGTTCTTCTCTGCCCGTTTCTGTTCGGTGATATCGATCGCCATTCCGCCGACCATGGGCGATTGGCCGTCAGCGGTAGGAATTGGGAATTTACTGACCAGTGAATACCGCAAAATACCTTTTTCATCAACAATGGTTTCTGTAGCCTGGCGCCCTGTGTCGCTCTCGAGTGCCAGACGATCGTTTTCCACAAATGCAGCAGCGGTTTCAGGCGGGAAGATTTCCTCGTCCGACTTGCCGGCGAGTTCCTTCATAGGTTTCTGAAAGGCGGCTTCAGCGGCTGCGTTCGCAAAAATATACCGTCCGTCACCATCTTTGATCCAGGCAAGTCCCGGCAGGTGCTGCATGAATTTTTGAAAACGCTCCTCGCTTTCCCGCAGACGGTTTTCTATTATTTTGCGTGCTGTTGCGTCTCGGAAAACGACTACCAGCCCCGTTGTTTCCCCGGCCTCGACTATCGGGGACGAACTGTACCGCACGTCGAGAAATGTGCCGTCCCTCCGGATGAAGACATCATCCTGGTCGAAAACGGCGGTTCCGCTCTTCAACACACGATATCCGGCGCAGTCTTCAGGCTTAAAGGGAGTTCCATCGCGATGTTTATAGTGGATAGCATCGTGCATTTTCCGGCCGCGAAGCTCTTCGAACGTCCACCCCAACATCCGTTCGGCCGCCTGATTCATTGTTGCGACGGCACCGGTCGCATCGACGGTGTACAGACCCTCGCCCATGCTGCCAAGGAGCGCCTCGTAGAAGCACACTGCCCTTTCTAAGGCAATTTCGGCTTCGACGGCTGTGCGGGGCCGCGATGTATGAGAAGATTTTCGATCGTCGTTCATCGGGTGTTTCGCCCTCAACCATACCGACAAAACACGTGTCAAAAATGAGGATCACAGACACCATCCGGCATGGAGCCAACGTTAGAATTGGTAATAGCTATCGTATCAAATCTTGCTGCGAAGTTAGAGGCAGAAAAAAGGTGCCTCCATATCGACGAAGGCACCTAAACGTCTGAGACGCAATATGTAAATGGTGCAATACAGGAACCAAATATTATCTATCGGCCCTCGGTGGAAGTGTACGGATGATTACATAAATGGAATTTTTCGATGCCTATTCTCGTAGCGCGGCACGAGAAGCAACTGTAGGCCCGTCGGCGTTCTCAACATAGTTATGAAAGGGGATAAGACAACACCATCGAGGCATGGCCGGATGGTGCATCCGAATCACAAGAATGCCGGCGCGGCGCTCCTGATAATAGATATGGTTTCTGATTTCGAATTTGACGATGGTGATCGACTATTCGAATCTATCCAACCTAGGGTTGACGCAATTGTCGAGCTCAAGAAAAGGATCAAGGAGGCCGAGGCTCCGGTTATCTACGTCAATGATAATTTTGGCATTTGGAAGAACAGTTTTTCCAAAACGCTCGATGCCGCAAGATCTTCCCGGCTCGGCGAGCAGATAGTTTCACGCCTGTTACCCGCTGATGATGACTACCACGTTCTTAAGCCGCAGCGGTCAGGGTTTTTCGCAACCCCCCTGGATGTTTTACTTTCATCGCTCGAGGTAGTCGATCTTGTCATCGCGGGGGTCACTACAGATATTTGCGTCCTTTTCACTGCACATGACGCATATATGCGCGGCTTCCATGTGACCGTGCCTTCTGACTGTTCAGCGGCGGTCGGTGAAAAAGATCACGTGCAGGCTCTCGAAATGCTCAAGCGGATCGCAGACGCCGATATCCGCCCATCCGGCGAGGTCGATCTCAACCGGCTTCACTAAGCGGCCGTGGTTTCGCCCCCAAGAATAGAAAGCACTTCGCCGGTGACGTAGCTCGAATCAACATTCGACGCAAAAAAGACGAACGCAGGCGCGATCTCTTCGGGCTGTGCGGGGCGTTCCATCGGAGTGTCTGCTCCGTGTTTCGCAACCTCTTCCGCATCTTTGTCGACTACGTTGAGCGGCGTCCACACAGGCCCGGGCGCTACACAGTTTACCCGTATGCCTTTTGGCA
>DATFEW010000052.1:0-2889 GCA_035250805.1 Pyrinomonadaceae bacterium | reverse complement strand
TTGACTAGGATCTGATTCGGACGAGTGAATACGGATAGCGAGGTTTTCATTATCAGCATTCGTTATCCTCAATAAATATTCTGCTGACACAGCCACAGAAAAATCAGGAAGCAGTCGACCTAGCCTTTTCGGCCCGCGCAATCGAGCTCGCGAGAAAAGGTATCGGGCTGGTTTCGCCTAATCCTCTGGTAGGTTGCGTAGTCGTCTCGACAACCGGAGAGGTTGTCGGCGAGGGAACGTATATCTATGACGACGTCACGCACGCAGAGGTCATCGCGCTCCAGCAGACAGGGGAGCGGGCGAACGGCGGAACGGCGTATGTTTCATTGGAGCCTCATGCGCACCATGGCAAGACGCCGCCCTGCGCAGATGCCTTGATCAATGCGGGCATCAAGCGTGTCGTCGCGCCGATCGAAGATCCTAACCCGCTTGTTTCGGGCAAAGGATTTGAAAAGCTTAGTGAAATGGGCGTACAGGTCGTTACCGGTATTCTTGCTGACGAAGCGACGAAACTAAACGAAAAGTTCTTCTGCTGGCATAAGAAGAAACGGCCGTTTATTCATTTGAAACTCGCGATGTCGCTGGATGGGCGCATCTCTCTGAACAAAAGCGTTTCGACCGCACTTTCGGGAGCATCGGCGTTGACACGTGTACACGAGCTCCGGCATGAGCATGATGCAATTCTTATTGGGGCAAACACCGCGATCATAGATAATCCAAATCTCACCGACCGCAGTAATAAGCCCCGGCGCCGACCACTCGCGCGGATAGTGCTTGACAACAGCTTGCGCCTGCCAACCGCACATTCACTTGTCACGACCGCAAAACAAACGCCGACACTGGTTTTTACAAGCAATATCGATCCGGTAGATACCGATCCGTTGGTCGATCTTGGTGTTGAAGTGGTCCCTGTGGAGGGCGGTCCACGGAATTTGGTCGAGGTAATGGAAGAACTTTATCGACGGGAAATTCAAAGCGTTTTGGTCGAAGGCGGAACTGAGGTTGCGGGAGCGTTTATCGATGCACGGCTCGTCGATAAGATCACCTTGATGATCGCACCAATTATCGTCGGCGGGCCGGAAGCGCCGGTTGCTATAGGCGGAAAGGGCGTCGAAAGGCTTTGCGATGCGTTACGGCTACACGATGTGTCGGTCGAAAAACACGACGCGGATATTGAGATCACCGGATACCCACGGTCGAGCGATGCCGAATGAAACGGCAAGAAAACAAACGCCCTTCCGCGAAGAAGTCCCTCGGCCAGAATTTCCTGACCGATCCAAACATCATCAGAAAGATCGTCGAAGCAGTTCGGCCCAGTGCGAGCGATGCGATCATTGAGATCGGTCCTGGCCGCGGTGCGTTGACGGAGAAGCTGGTAGAGTCCGGGGCGTCTGTCCTTGCGATCGAATTGGACGGAGACCTTGCGAAGGCCCTGTCGGAGCAATTCGCGGATAATGCGAATGTTCGAGTGATCGAAGAGGACGTGCTTAATGCGAACTTTGGGCGTTCCGAGTTTTGGCCACCGGCTTACGCAGGCGGTTCCGACATGAAGCTTGTCGCGAACCTGCCCTACTACATATCGACAGCCATCCTTCAGCGACTCGCCGATCAGCGGCGTTTGTTTTCCGAATTGGTCTTGATGTTCCAGCGCGAGGTCGTAGAAAGGATCAAGGTTGGGCCAGGAAATTCGGAACGCGGTTATCTGACGGTTATTGTCGAGGCGTGTTTTGAGGTTGAAAAACTTTTTGATGTGCCGCCCGCTGCATTTCGTCCGGTGCCGAAAGTGTGGAGCTCCGTGGTACGGCTCATTCCAAAAGAGAAATCGGACTTAGATGAAGCAGCCTTTCGAGATCTTTTGAGCGTAGCGTTTGCGCAAAAACGCAAAACTATCCTGAATAACCTCAGAACATCGTACAGCGACCCCGAGAAATGTTTAGAGCAGGCAGGCATTGAGCCGCGTCGGCGTGCGGAATCTATCACTCTCGAAGAGTGGATAAAGCTAAACCAGTGCATCACCGGGCAGAGTCGACGTGATATACTATCCGATTGAAAGCTGCAAATAATGGGGCGGTAAGATATTGAAGAGATTAGAGATAGTTCCACTTGGCGGGATAGGCGAATTTGGGATGAACTGTATGGGCATCCGGTACGCCGACGAAATGATCATCGTCGACGCCGGAATGGGATTCCCGGAAGAGACTCCTTACGGTGTCGATATTTCCATTCCGAATTTTGAGTTTCTTGAAGAGTATCGCGATGACCTGACCGCGCTTGTGCTTACTCACGGGCACGAAGACCACATCGGGGCTCTTTCTTACCTTTTAAGAAAATTCAACCTTCCGGTCTACGCGTCGCGCTTCACCCACGCATTGGCGGAAAAGCGTCTTGAAGAATTTGGAATGCTTGACGATGTGCTACTGCATCGGGTCAAGGCGAACGATGTTGTTGAAATCGGGAATTTCACCATCGAGTTCATACATGCTTCACATTCACTCGTCGATTGTTTTTCGCTCGCGATCAGAACGCCGCTCGGTACGGTTATCCATACGGGCGATTACAAGATCGACGACACGCCCGTTATCGGACCGCCGTACGATCTAAAAACCTTGAAGCGGATCGGTGATGAGGGTGTGCTTGTTTTGCTGGCCGATTCGACCAACGCCACCGTGCCCGGCCGAACGCCGTCAGAGCAGGCGGTTATTCCTGCGTTTCGGGAGATCTTTGAAGAAACGACTGGACGTCTCTTTGTTTCTACTTTCTCGTCGTCGATTCATCGGCTGCAAATAGTATTTGATCTCGCACACGAGTATGGCCGGAAGGTCTGCGTACTCGGGCGCTCAATGATGAAAAATGTTGAGATCGCCGAAGAACAAGGGCTGATAAAGGTCG
>DATFEW010000189.1:0-14228 GCA_035250805.1 Pyrinomonadaceae bacterium | reverse complement strand
TAACAGCCTTAGATTCGTGACGCCATTAGCCTTAAGAAAATTCAGCTCTTTTCGTAGACGTTCGATGCCGCGTTTCTTGTCTTTTTCAAGGCCCAGCAAACTTCCGTACCAGTAGTTGGTGCCGACGAAATAGTACGGTCTACCGTCTGCTACGAATTGATGTCCCTTGACCTCAACGAACGACCGTGTCTGGGCCGCTCCAATTGGAAAAGAGATCGAAAGAACCAAAAGAAAAAGAGCACACTTTCGAAATAACATCGCGTTGACCTTTCCTCTCAAAAAATAGGGCTAGATTTACTACAACCATGCTACTACAACAACCCTGACCAAACAGGGAGTGTGAAAAACATGCATCATCCAAACCTTTGTGAGGCGGCGCGGCCCGATAGAATAGAACAGGCTAACTGTTCCACCTCCATTAATTAATATAAAATAGAATTCTTCCGAAGAACCGAAAATCCGTATTATGATTTCGTGAGCAAAACATTGGAACTGTATGGTGACAAAATCAGGAGCAGCTAATTATTAAGAACCGTTTAAAACAAAGGATAGTACACGCCTTGCTTATGGGGATTGTCCCGACGGGAGTCGTTTCTTTTACGGTTATGTGGCGCAATTTAGGTTTTACCGAAACTTTTTTGAGTACATGGATTAGATCGTGGTCAATAGCGTATTTAATAATGGTCCCGATTATTTTTGTCATCGCTCCTGTTGCAGACCGATTTGTCGCCTTCTTGTTCAAAGAAAAAGGAGACCTCGATTAAAACACCTCCTTTCGATCGGTCCAAGCCGAGAAAACGGCGCAGTTCAAGCTAACATTTGAAAGTTTCGCTTGGATCTGCGAGCCAACTTCGGCTGGAAATGCCAACAACAACAGCGCGCAAGAAAGAGGAGAAAGCCGGCATTCTTTTTGTGAAACTACTCATTTTCAAATTGCTCACCCTGACGAAACCCCAATTTTGCGATTTTGTTGCACCAATGTTGCACAAACAAAGAAAGGCGGGCCAATAAGACCCGCCTTTCTCCCTTTAAGTAATTGTAAATATTGGTGATCCGACCAGGACTCGAACCTGGGACCCAATGGTTAAAAGCCATTTGCTCTACCGACTGAGCTATCGGACCCTCGCGTCAGTAGCCCAAGTAATTAGGGCTCCTTTACGAAGTAGAAATTCTACCTATTCACCCGATCAACCGCAAGTTCCATCCGAATATTGGCCCGCTCAAATTGCGAATTCGGATCGAGCGGCGTTTCGACGAAACCAAATTTCCGGTACAGGTTTATCGCCGCAAACTGTTTGGTGTTTGACTCCAGGAAAATACAGTTCGCGCCCGAACGCTCTGCATAATCGACACATGCCTGCATTAGCTTTTCGCCGATCTTGTATCCCTGGAACTCCGGCGAAACGGCCATCTTCGCAAGTTCAAAAACATCATAGTTTACACGGATCAACGCAACGGTTCCCGCGACCAGGCCTTCGGTCAACGCGAAAAAGATCTGCCCGCCCTTTTCGATAATATATTGGCGAGGCCTGTCCAGTTGATCGTGGTCATGTTCCTCGACCTTGTAGTATTTCGAGATCCATTCGTAATTTAGCCGAGCGAAATCCTTGCGAAATTTATCGTCGTATTCAACTATTTCGACCGACTTGATCTTCTCAAGCTCCTCCAAAGTTCGCTCACGAAAACCTTTCTCACCAATGCGGTGTTCAAGCACGTCGAGGGCTCCGAGAACGTCCGTATCGTGCATCATTTTCTTGAAACCGGCGGTTCCCGCGTCCCACACTTGCTCGAACTCCGGCATCTTCCGTTTCGCCTTCGGTGTCAGCGAGAGGATGCGTTTCCGATTGTCGTCATTTGATTTCGATTCCTCGAGATATCCGCCGTCAATCATCTTATTTACTATCGAAATGACTGAAGGATGTGATAGCCCTATGGCATCGGCGATCTCAGTTATGGTCATACGCTCCTTGCTTCTTAAAAGCTTGAAAACTGCGAACCAGTTCGGCTCGATGTCCATCCCGAGCTCCTTATACATTCGCTTCCCATCGTGAAGCATCGCGTCCGAAACACGTTTCATCCTGGTTACGACCGCATTCAGTCCAAGTTCACTCAGAAAATCGTTCTCCATAACGTAGCGTCCTACATATTATCGGAGGAGCAGTATGTAGTCAACTACTTATTAGCTGACAGCAAAAGAAATAACTAACAGTGAAGTGCTGGTGCCCACTCTCCGTTCGTTATTAGTTATCAATTATTAGTTATTAGTTGTTAGCTGGTTGGAACCAACCTTCCATCGTGGATTCTTTCAGGATTATCGTTTGATCGCGCTCCGGCCCCGTAGAGATCAGGCCGATCTCGACGCCGATCTGGTCGGAGAGAAAGCGAACATACTTCTGAGCATTCGGCGGTAGCTGGTCGAACTCAGTAGTGCCAACGGTGTCTGATTGCCATCCCTCGAGGGTTTCGTACACAGGTTTTATTAGCCGCAGATCATGAGAAACCGCGGGGAATGTATCGATCCGAGTGCCGTTCACCTCGTACCCCGTACAGACCTTGATCTCGTTGAGGGTATCAAGCACGTCAAGTTTTGTAAGGGCTATGGAATCAAACCCGTTCAGCTCGGCTGCATAACGCGTGGAGACAGCATCGAACCAGCCGCAGCGTCGAGGGCGTTTTGTCACTGAGCCGTATTCATTCCCGCGTTCACGTATCAGATGAGCTGTCGATTCTTCCGCATCGAGCATTTCCGTCGGAAACGGACCTTCGCCAACTCTGGTGGCGTACGTCCTGACTATTCCCAACACGCCGCTGATATGATGCGGCGGGATGCCCGCACCAACCGAAGCGCCGCCAGCAGTCGGGTTTGAAGATGTGACATACGGATATGTCCCGTGATCCACGTCCAATAATGTAGCCTGGGCACCTTCGAGTAAAATTTTCTTCCTCTGTTTTCGAGCCTCTGAAAGAAAATGCGATGTCTCGGTAACAAAAGGCCGCAGTCGTTCGACCAACGGGGCGACTTCGTTATAAATATCATCACCGAACAGCGGCTTCTGGCCGTACAAGACGATAATGCGATTCGCTTCCTCCAGGTTTCGCTCGATCCGCATCCGAAGGACTTCCGGTGACAACGCATCAGCAACACGTATTCCGCGTCTGCCGGCTTTGTCCTCATATGCCGGGCCGATGCCCCGTAGGGTTGTACCGATCTTTTCGTTGCCGAGCCGCTCTTCAGACGTATGATCGAGCGCCCGATGATACGGCATTATCAGATGAGCGCGCGACGAGACCTTCAGTCGCTCGGGCGTGACCTCGATTCCCTGCTCACGGATCTGGTCGATCTCCTCAAAGAATGCTTTCGGATCGATGACCATTCCATTCCCGAGGACGCATGTTTTGTCGGGATGAATTATCCCGCTTGGCAGCAGCCGAAGCACAAAGGCCTTTTCCTGCACATACACGCTGTGCCCCGCATTGTGCCCGCCCTGGTAACGCGAAACGATATCAAACCTGTCTGCAAGAAGGTCAACAACCTTCCCTTTGCCTTCGTCACCCCACTGGGCTCCGATAATCACTATGATCATAAAAAGTCACTACCACCTTTAGTCACTGGCGGGTTAACACACGTCGTAACGCCTGGAGTAATCGACGAAAAATTCTTGAGGATTACGATTAATTCTATCAAACGCGACGGTCGTCAGCGAGCAGGCCGTAAACGTTGAAGTCGTGAAGTCGCCCGTTACGCAATTCGACCTGTCGCAGCAGGCCCTCCTTTCGAAAGCCGAGGCGTTCCGGAATGGCTGCACTCCGGACATTCTCGGTTGAGCAGCGGATCTCGATGCGATTCAAATTAAGGTCCTCGAAAGCGTAACGGATGAGCCGTTCGCACGATCTTGTTACGATTCCTTTACCTTCTTCCAGTTTGTCGATCCAATAGCCGATCTCGGTTTTGCGCGCTGCCCAATCGAATTGAACAAAACCGATCGAACCGATGAAATGCTGACCGCGAAATATTCCGAAGCCTAGGCTGCTCTTCGCAGCAACTGCTTTGATGCTCCGGGCTATGAATTCTTCCGCAGACGAGATCGAATAATCCGGTGTCATCCAGTGCATAAATTCGATCAGATGGTCACGGTTTCGAAGTGCTGTCTGAAATACAACTTCAGCATCGCCGTCGGCGAAGGTCCGCAATCTGATGTCGTCATCGATCTGAAACGTTGTGGTTAATTCATCGTCCACTGGTAAAGCTCCACGTATTTTCGCGCTGCATTTTCCCACGAGTTGTCGGCTTGCATCCCGTTTCGTTGAATCTGCCGCCAGGTTTCAGGATCGCCGTAGGCGTAGAGGGCCTCGTAGATCTTTTCCAGAAAGCGGTCCGACCGGTACGGCCCGAACTTGAAGCCATTGCCGCTTCGCGTAACGGCATTCCAATTTTCCACAGTGTCATCAAGGCCGCCAACCGCGCGAACGATCGGAACGGTGCCGTACCGCAAGGAATACATCTGATTGAGACCGCAAGGCTCGAACTTTGACGGCATCATGAACATATCCGCCCCGGCCTCAATAAGATGTGCAAGCGACTCATCATAGCCGCGATAGACGCCAACCTGACGCGGTGCATGATCACGAAGCGACTGCCAAAACTCTTCATAACGATTTTCACCAGAGCCAAGAGAAATTATGTAGGACCCCGTATTCAAAATCTCGCCCGCGACCTGCATCATCAGGTCGATTCCCTTCTGCGGAGTAAGACGCGTAATGTTTGCGATGATCGGCCGATCCAGATCCATGGGCAGCGAAAACGCCCCGAGCAAATGCCGCTTGCATTCCTTTTTGCCCGAAAGATCATCAACATTGAAATGTGCGGGAATCGCCTTGTCCGTCTCGGGGTTCCACACTTCATAGTCGACCCCATTCGTGATGCCGATCAATCTATCCGCTCTTTGACGGGTTAACCAATCAAGGCCGTAGCCATTTTCCGCAGTTTGAATTTCTAATGCATATCGTCTGGAAACGGTCGAAAGCGTGTCTGAAACCTCGAGGCCGGCCTTCATCGCGGAAGCGTTGCCGTTAAATGCGAAGGCATTGCGTGCGAACTCGGATCCAAGACCAAAATTCCACAATTCGCTATCGGAAAATTGCCCCTGATAGGCCATGTTGTGAATAGAAAAGACCGTTCTTGTATTTCGCCAGTGGGGGTCCGATCTCCTGATTTCAACTAATTCAACTGCAGCAAATCCACAGTGCCAATCGTGGAGATGTACGATCTCGGGAGGTGGACCGATACGTTTCAGCAATTCGAAGGCGGCGTGATTAAAGAACGCAAATCGTTCGTGGTCATCTACATAGCCGTATAATGAATCGCGGTGAAAATAAGAAGGAGCGTCGATAAGGAATGTCGGTGATCCGCTAGCTTCGCTATACAATGCCCTCACGGAATAGATGCCGCCCCGCCAACCGACGTTAAAGTCATCGATCGCCGTGTCCCAAAGGTACTCGCCTTTCGTTTGAAGGTAGCACGGCGTGATAAGGACCGATTCAACACCAACCGCCTTCAATGCCTTTGGCAACGCACCCGCGACATCGCCTAACCCCCCGGTTTTGGAATACGGCACGGCCTCGGCGGAAATGACAGCAACACGCATATTGAATAAAACTTGTTTAGTTAAGCGTGAATCCCTAAATTGGTCAAACTCAACTCGTGTTTCTGCTGTGATCAGGTAATCACAGTAAAAATAAAAAACCTGCCGACGTATATCGACAGGCTAAGGCAGTTTCTGCTAGCTAACCAGAATTCGCAGGTTCTAATTAGAATTCAAAGCGAGCTCCGAATTGCATCGTACGGGCGGCAAATGTCGAGGTGACCTGTCCGAACGTTGTGCTGTTAATGCTTGCCAGTTGGGTATTGTTGATGAAATTCACGTTATTGAATAGGTTGAAGGCCTCCACCCGAAGCTGGAGACGCGTCCTCTCAGTAAAGCGAATGTTCTTCAGTAACGCCGCATTAACGTTGAAGTAGCTCGGGCCATTTACAATAGTACGCGGCAGGCTGCCCGTCTCACCCGGATTTACGTTAAAGAATACTTGTCCGTC
The DNA here is from genome assembly GCA_035250805.1 of Pyrinomonadaceae bacterium. Taxonomy (GTDB): domain Bacteria; phylum Acidobacteriota; class Blastocatellia; order Pyrinomonadales; family Pyrinomonadaceae; genus OLB17. The sequence continues at coordinate 8,135 of DATFEW010000189.1, read as the reverse complement.
AAACGGGGTCTGCCCAAACCCATTCGAAGCGCGGCCCGTGCTGGGATCAATGATCGACGGGTTGATCCAGTAGATATTTCCGTTTGCTTCAAATATACCCATCAGGTCACGGATCTCGTCGGGCGATAAACTGCTGTTTGCGGTTTGCCGGGTCGAACGCGCGTCACGATTTAACGTTCCCCTCGGATCCAGGAACGAGATCGGCGCGCCCGAGGCCCATTGAACGATACCCGACAGCTCCCAGCCTCCAAAAATGGCATCGACGACCCCTCCATTATCCAAAAACCTTCGGCCCCGACCGAACGGGAGCTGATAGACCCCGTTGAAGTTGAACACATGGGTCTGGTCGTAATCGGCCCGTTGCAGGTCGAGATCAGGGTTGTGCATATCCAGGTAGGGCTCGAAAAGGATCTGGCCCGTACCGATAGCGTTGGTGGTGTTTTTCGAGAACGTGTAATTTGCCTGGAAATACAATCCTTGTGTAAAGCGTCTGCGAACTTCGATCTGCAGTGAATTGTAGTAATACCTCGCGTCATTCGAAAGCAGATCCACCACACCCGTTGCGGGGTTCGCAACCAGATCAATAAACGGAACCGCATTGGGGTTGCCGGTCCACGGATGATTGTTCAGATTACCCGCGCTGTTGATGAACAATGCCGCAAGCTGGGCCGGGGTCCCTCCCGTCAGCTGATTAATAAACGTGGTACGAGAAAGCGTTCCAGTCGGGGTCGACGCAGTTGTCGGAGCAACACCCAGCCTGCCCGGAGCTCCCGGCGTTTGGCGAAAGATCTGAAGCGGCACACATCCGGTTGTCGTACAGAATGGGTTTCCGGTCAGAGCATTATTCTGACGCGCGCGTTCAAAATCAGCGAGAAAGCCGCTGCCAAAGATATCTACCTGGTTAAAATCAGAGCCGCGGATCAAACTGTTGCTCCGGGAGCCGACATATCGGACTTCAAGCGCCATGTTTCCAAAAAACTCACGCTGGATGCCGAAACTATACTGTTCGATCTTCGGGATCTGCAGTTTCGGGTTGATCGCCCACACCGTTCCGAAAAAATTCGTGATCGGAGGAGAATTGTTCTGAATGAATGTGCGCGGTGGCGATGTAAATACCGGCGCAGTGGTTGGCGGCAGGGTTCCGACGCCCAAACGCAGGTTCAAATTAATGTTGTTACTTACCGGATCAAGGGCACGGCCAACAGTTCCCGCCAATCCCTGGTTTCCGGTATAGGCATTGTCAAGCGCCCGCAGGATCGACTCCATCGCATAGGCCTGACTATACCCGCCACGGATGACAAAATTCTCACCTAATAGGAACCTGCCAAATCCGCCCTCTAATCTGGGCGCCCACGCAAAACCAACTTGAGGTGCGAAGTTGTTGTAATCCGTTTTGTAAAGGGCATTCTCAACGCCGGAATTGTGGCCGACAAAATCGTAGCTTCCGTTCTGGGAAAGGATCGAGTCGAGCGGATTGTCCGGATCTGCGATCACGACCTCGAGCGCGAGGCCGTTTGCGATCTTCATCGCCGGATACACTTCATATCTGAGGCCGCCGGTGATCGTCAGATCACGCGCTGCCTGCCACCTGTCCGAAACGTAGAAAGAGTAGTTTGAGTATCGGAAAGGCTGAACAAACCGCGAAACCTGGAAACCGGAATCAGGGCTGGTCAGGTTGTAGGTTTGCTGGCCAGCGCTAACGATACCGCCGAGAAGAGCAAGTAAACCGTTTGCCGTATCCCGCTGAGCGTTGCTGATACCGCCTGGGAATTGAGCGGCCGTAAATTGCGGGGTGGCTGTCCCGACACCGATCGTATAAGTGGGGATTATCCCAAATTCATCAAAAGCATCCACACTATACTTTTGATACTGCCCGCCGAACCTTAAGTTGTGAGATCCGAATATCCAGTCGACATTATCCATGATCGTGTAGTGATTGGTTTCACGTCCCTGGATAGCGTTCGGGACCTCGGGATTTGTAACCAACGGAACCGCGAGCAAGTAGTCTTCAAATCCGGTAGCGGCTGAATTAAGGAACCAGGGAACATCGCTGAAAAATCCGCCGCCGCGGACCTCGTTTACAAGATTCGGGCGAATGACGGACCGATAGGCCATCGAAATGTGTCTGTTTTCGGAGGTCTGTGTGATCCTTGGCGTGACCCCGTACCCCGTATTATCGGTATCGTCCCGCAGATTCGTTTCGAGATTCCAATTGTAAATTACGTCAACTGTATTGCTGTCATTGGGTTCCAAAGTAAAACGACTCGAAAAGGTCGAGCGATCCTGGTCCGATTCTCGATTTAACCTAAACCCGGCCGTGTTCCTACCATCGCCGCCGGTAAAGTTACTTTCGGTGGGGAGTTGAGAAAGTATTCTTTCCTGGATTATTGGGTTGATCGTTGCGGGAATATTTGCCAGGCCCCGACCTGTGCCGAAAGCCAGAATATTCGAGACCGTACAAACGCTGACCTGCGCAGAAGTCCGCTTTTCGGGGCACGTCACGGTTGCGGTTCCGACTGTGGTGTTTATCGGATCGCCGGTGGCACCTGCGCCGAAGCTCGTTCGGTTGTATTGAAATACACCGTTACGGGCGCTTGGAGTAAGAATTGTTCGCGTTGCCGCGTTGGAAACCGGGTCGATCAGCTTATCCCAATTTACAAAGAAGAAGGCCTTGTCCTTTAATAGCCTCGGGCCGCCCTCGCCGAAATTCAGAATGGGAAGCGGTCCGCCAACCTTAGCGCCAAAATTGTTTCGATTTCGAAAGGGCCGGTCGGCGTCGGTTCGGTTGTTGAAAAAGCTATTTGCGGCGAACGCGGAATTGCGGTTGTAGGCATAGAGCGCGCCGGAGAGTTCTTTGCTTCCGCGCGGTGTGACCAAACGGATCTGTGCTCCTCCAAAGCCCTGGTCCGCCTCCTGGTTCGAGGTCGAGATCGTAAATTCGGCCGTATCGTCGACTGTCGGGCGGCCGGGTGCAAAATCCGTTGCATTTGTGCGGATATATGCATCTTGAATGTTTATGCCGTCACGGGTGATATTGGTCATCGTGGTCCGCATTCCGTTTATAGTAGTGTTCTGAAACGGATTGCTCTGAACGCCCGCCTGCAACGTGGTCAGGGCAAGCGGGTTGCGAGCGATAAGCGGCAACGCGAGGATCTGTTGCGGGCTTACCGTATTGCTGACCTGAGCGCTGGTGGCGGTAACTACATCAGCACCGACCGTTACCGTCACGGTTTCCTGGACGGATCCGATCTCGAGCAAAGGGTTGAGACTGTATTCTCGACCAACGTCGATCTTCAAGTCGCTCGCGACGTAGGTCTTAAAACCCGGGCCCGATATCTTTACTGTATACGTACCGGCCTCTAACTGAGGAAAAGTAAAACTTCCGGACTCATTGGTTGTGATCGTCTGTTCTTTGCCGGTTGCATTGTCCGTAACGGTCACCGTAGCACCTGGCAATACACCATCGGCAGTTGAAACCGTTCCAACCAGGCGGCCTGTCGATGTTTGTCCAATAATATGAACAAAACTTACAGCGACAAGCAGCAACGAAATTGAGAATTCCTTCATGGCATCCCTCCTATGTATTTCCCCTTGGGGCGAAATATCCTTTTAAAGTGACTAAAAGCAAAGCGAACGACCGCACAAACGCAATCGGCGTACCTTCAGAAACAGGCGCAGTTAGTTGGAATCAAAAAATGATTTTGGATTACAGCCGCGCCCGAATTTTTTTAATTTTGTAAATCTTCTATGAAAAAATGGATAGAGCGGTGATCAGATGATGTGCGGCTTTCGCGATTCTGCTAAAGGAGAATTTCCCGTTTGGTTTACTGGACGCCCGTAAAAATGGCTTGGTGACTGTTCAAAAAAATGAACGCGCGTCGGAACCCGGTCCACGCGTTTGGAATGCAGAGCGGCTCGTCTGAAATTACTGACACGTGTAATCCAAGCTATACTGGAACACCAAAAGTAACAGCAGTTCATATTTCGAATCGTCAAATTACATCGTATATGGAAGATCAAGGCCGAGTCGAAAATCTCCTGGAAGAAATACGTGATCTGCAGCGTGAACAGCTCGAGGAGTACAAGCGTGTAACCGGACAGTCGCTCGACATGCAGAAGCGGGCCGTGGATCGGCAGGAGCAGGTCAGCAAGATCTACCGCATTGCGTTGATCGTTTCCGCTATTGTTATCGCAGGTATAATTGCAATGATCTTTTACCTTTTACAGTATCTACCCACCAGATATCGATAGACACCGAAAATTAAACAGTTTTCAAAACCATAAACTGTTCGATTCAAAGAAAAAAAGAAGGCGGGAAGCATATGCCTCCCGCCAGTACGGACCGATCGAAGATCGATCTAAAAGTAAATACGCAACATAAGGTCGATCAGACGGCCGCCGGGATCGTTCGTTGTCGAAATATCCTGGTATGCCGAGCCAGTAGCGAGCTGGCCGAACGTCGAACCGCCGACACCAACATTGACCGTATCGGCGCCCCATCCGCCTACGCGGAAATTCGGATGATTCAGAGCATCGAGGAACATTGCCCTCAGCTCGATGCTTCGTTTCTCACCGATCGGGAATTTCTTCGCAACGGTCATATCGAGCTTAAAGAAGCTTGGCCCGTATAGGATCAGGTTATTGAAGCCGCATTCGCCCGCGAAACGGGAAATACAGTTTCCATAGCCCGCAGGTGCGATAAAGCGGCCCTGCGGCCCACCAGTACCGAATGTAGTACCGTATCCACCGTTGGAAGTGTTCGAGACATCGATATTGAACGCTTTTTGGGTGTTAAGGATGATGTCATCCGGGAGATAGGTGACCACATTCGGGCCTTTACGTACCTTGATCTCCGATTGCAGCTCATCCTTGGTCATTCCGACAAGCTGTACGTTGCCCATGCCAAAGGGTGAACCGCTCTGCCACCTGAGTGTCGGATAGATCGACCACCCACCGATAAAGGCATTTACCCAGGCATTTGCATCGGTGAGAAATCGCTGACCGCGGCCGAACGGCAAGTCCCAAGTCGCGTCGACCTTGAACTGGTGTCGAAGATCGAATGCCTGCACGTTCTTTGCCAATTCGAGGCCCCCGGGTCGCTGCGTGAACCCGGCAAAAACCTCGCTGCTCGAAGCATAGGCGTTTGCCTGTGCCTTCGAGAAAACGTAGCTTGCGCCGATGCGAAGCCCACCGGAAAGCCTTCTCCGAAGTTCGATAACGCCAGAGTCATACCAAGTCAGGCTGCTGTTATCTACAATGAACGAGCCGTTCACTCCGGTTGTGGGGTTCACGTAGAAGAAGTTGACTGGACGACCATTCGCTAATGCATTCGCCCTTCGAGCTGCACTATTCTCGAAACTTGTGCCGGACCAAGTTCCAAGATTCGGCAAGTTCCGAGACAGCGATGTGACCAATGTCGAATTAGCAAAGTTTGTTGCAGTGTAGCGAGCCGGATTGGTCGGATCGTAGGTGGCTGCCGTATTGAAGTACGACAACATTATCGGCAGCTGATTCGTGCCGGTACTGCCGCCGAAGTACGCAAATGTAGCTCCACGTCCGGCGGCGATATTCTTATACAGGTTATCCTGCGCAAGAAAGAACTCAGCAGCAAAACCATTCTCGATTGTGTTGAATTCATTAATGTTGTACTGACGCTGAAGATCAACGCCGCGGTTACCCACATAACGAAATTCAATGACCGTGTCTTTGTCGATCTCGCGTTGATACCCAAAACTGAACGAACGCACTTCTCCCGTCTTTAGATCAGGGCTAAAAGCATTCGTAAAATCTGATACCGTCAACGCTAACGGGAAGGAAGGCGGCGTACCAATGATCCCGGGTCTCGGTGTAAGGTTCGGGTTGTTGGGATCGCGAAGGTTGGTTCCAACGGTTATCAACCCGTTTGCAACCGTACGCGAAAGCGAAAGCGATCCCCCTGGATTCCCTCCAAGGATACTCTCGAGTACGTTGAATCCTTCACGAACAAACGTAACGGAATAGCCGCCGCGAAAAACGCTCTGGCCGGGGCCTCCAAAAAGCGTCCTCAGAAAGCCTTTCTCACCAAAGTTAGGGCTCCAAACCACGCCAAAACTCGGACCAAAATTGTTCCAGTCGGCGGGGTAGGCTTCATCACCTGTTAATAACCCGACCACTCGTGGATTTGAACCCGTAAGCGTCCCGGGCATGAAGATGTTTCCCCGCCCCGAAATACCCCAAACCTGATCAAAGCTCTCCAGTTCAGAATAAATGTTGTCGCTCAAAATGGTAAACGGACCCTGCGGCTGCCAGCGTATACCAAGGTTGAGCGTGAGATTTGGTCTTACGCGCCAACTGTCCTGAACAAACAAGCCGTAGGTCTTTTGCTCGGCAAGCCTGCTTTGTGAGGCGTTCTCTTCATATATACCGTTATCGGTAAGCCAGGCGGTCGTCGTATATGAAAGGACGCGTCCGGCCAGAGTAGCGTATAGATTCCGGGCTTCTGTCAGCTGTCCTGAACTCGCACCCGGCAGGACAGTCGTATTGAACCTCGAGAAGGCCGGATCCGTCGAATCAAGTCCAAATCCGACCGACGGAACAATTCTCCCGATCGAGGAACCTTCCGCGCGGATCAGTTTGTACTGGCCGCCAAAATTGAACGAATGGTTGCCGCTGATCCAGGTGACCGAGTCGGTGAAGTCGTAGGTCGGCGTGTTGCGGTCGCTGTACGAGTTACGGGAGTAAGGGGTTGTCGCACCCGCTGCATCGATTCCCAACACAAGACCGTTCGAGAAACTGTAGTCCGCCGGTGAGATGCCCGGGCTGAAGGAAGAAAGCCCTGTGGACATTGCGAAACGGGCATCATTCACGAGATTTCGCCCAAGGTTTGAACGAAGGGCCCACGAGTAAGAATCCCTTACCGAACCCTGCGTGTACCACGGGTACCCGGGAAATCGTTCATCCTGGCTGTTCAAAAAGTCCTTGGCCTGGACAAATTCCTGCTGGTTTGTGACGAACTCAATACTATGGTTCTTGGTTATATTTATGTCAGTCCGTAGCGCAAGAAACTTCCTCACAGTGTCGCCGCTCGGCGTGAAATTGTAATCGAGAACGTTCGGAGCATTCGTGACCGGTGTCAGCGTACCCTCTGTTTGAATTGCCGATTGTATGCCGGCCAGGATCGACGCAACCGTCGGGTCAGGCGTGGAAACACAAGTTGTGCAACCTGCCAACGCCGCATTTTGAGCTATCGTGAAAACATTCGCTGTCCGAACCTGCCCGCCAACAATGTAAGAATAGACTCCCGATTGGGCGAGTGGAGTTAGTACCCGCCGCGTACGTGACTGCGACGCTGGAAGACGAAATTCCTCGTAAGAAACAAAGAAAGCCGCTTTGTCCTTGCCGGAATCAAATCTTGGTCCACCCTCTCCGAAACGCGGGAAAGGGATCGGGCCGCCGAAATTGGCACCGTACTGGTTGAGCCTCATCAGATTCCGAGTGTCCGGTCCCGGAAGATCGCGATTGTTGTACCAGTATGCAGCGTTCAATGCGTTGTTGCGGTGCTGGTAGAACGCGCTCCCACGATAGTCATTCGTGCCCCGGCGTGTAACGAACCGGATCTGTACAGCTCCATCGCCGCCTGTTTCAGAACCCGGATTAGTCGTAGACACCGTTACCTCTTCGATCGCGTCAAGGCGCGGGCGGACGTACGTGAAATAACCGTCGCTTGATCGCAAAAGGTTGTCCTGTACATCGACGCCGTCGATCTGAATGCTCAATGCGCCTTTCGGAAGGCCATTGACCGAAGAACGACGCGGGGCACCAACCGTCGCGGTTCCCGGTAGTAGTAGAACGAGATCTAATGCATCGCGTGATGCGGTGGGCGTTTCAACGATCTGCCGGCCGGTGATCGTCGTACCGATCGTGGCCGTTTCTGTTCGAAGTACCTCGCCGCCCGATGTGACGGTGATCGTCTCTTCGACACCGCCCGGCTCGAGGCTTGTGTTAACGGTTGCCGGGAGCCCAACGTCAACTTTTACATTCTCTACCACGACCTTTTTGAAATTCGGGGCCGTTATCGTGACCTTATACAGCCCAGCCCCTAACGCCGGGATTCTAAAGACGCCGCTATCGCTTGCAACGGCAGTGTACTCGACACC
>DATFEW010000188.1:0-4044 GCA_035250805.1 Pyrinomonadaceae bacterium | reverse complement strand
CATTCTGCTCTGTTTCGCTTGAACCGCCGATGGTGCTGATCTGTATCGAGAAGACAACGGGTAGCCATTACGCGTTTGGCGAGTCAGGCGCATTCGTAGTGAATATCCTGGCCTCGTCCCAAAGCGAAGTTTCGGAACATTTCGCATCACGCGTTGACGAAAAATTCGGCGACGTAGAACATACACTGAACGAGGACGGCGTTCCAGTTTTAACCGACGCGATCGCCACCCTCCGCTGCACGCTTCGACATTCGCTCGACGGCGGCGACCATTCGATATTTGTCGGGCTCGTCGAAAGTGTTGATGTACACGGAGGCAAACCCTTGATATATTTCGACCGAGACTATCATTACCTCGATAACAAATGAATAACTTCCTATCCATGTTGGGCGCGGTAACAGTATCCGCATTGGTCTTACTTCCGCAGATTTCTTTGTCCCAAATGGCGAAACCGCGTTGGTTCAGGGGGAATACCCATACGCACACTCTTCGCAGCGATGGAGACTCCACGCCGGAAGAGGTCACGAAATGGTACCGCGATAACGGCTATAACTTTTTGTTCATCACCGATCACGAAACGATCACCCCGGTCGAAGAGTTAAATAAAACCTTCGGGAAGACCGGAGAGTTTGTAGTTTTCATGGGGCAGGAAGTCACAGACCGCCTCGACGGCAAGCCTTATCATGTTAACGGCCTTGGCGTAGAGCGGGTAACCATGCCGCAGCGCGGCAAAACAGTTGTCGAAAATCTTCAGCTAAACATCGATTCTGTGCGCGCCTCCGGCGGCATCGCTCAGATCAATCATCCGAATTTCGGCTGGGCTCTGAACGCGGATCAAATCGCTCAAGTCAAGAACATCAAGCTCTTCGAGCTCTATAACGGCCACCCGCTTGTGAACAATCTCGGAGGCGGGGAATCGCCTAGTGTCGAGGCCATTTGGGATGCTATTTTGTCGAGCGGAAAATTGATCTACGGTATCGCTTCGGATGACGTTCATTCAATGAAGAAACTCGGCGATCGAAAAGTGCCGACGCCGGGCCAGGGTTGGGTGATGGTCCGGGCGCCCGAGCTTACTGAAAAAGGCATCCTCGACGCCCTGGAACGCGGAGATTTCTATTCGTCGACGGGCGTCGAGCTCGAGGATTACCGATCGGACGCGCGTTCAATCACCATCACTGTCAAGCCCGAACGGTGGAGCAAGTATCGAATTCAATTCATTGGCGCCGGCGGAAACGTACTGTCAGAAAGTATTGAAAATTCGGCCACGTACCGACTCAGGGGAGATGAGAGATACGTCCGTGCGAAGGTGCTTGAATCTAACGGCAAGATCGCATGGACCCAGCCGGTCTTTGCGACCAAATCGCGTAACCCTCTATTGGGCAAATAGTTGAAGCCGTACTACATCTGATTGGTGTCATGGCTTGAGCCGCTACTATATGTGGTGTATTTTTTTGTTGACAATCGGCGACGCATAAATTATATTTGCGATGCTTTGGCGGTCCTTCGCCGCGAGTCCTAACACCCAGAAATTCAACACGATCGGTCCTTAAGGATTCCTGTCCGAGATGTTAAAATTGTCTTAAGCTAGCTGACGTGTCCGCACACTAAAGGAGACTTATGAGCACTGTTCTCGAACCTGTTGCAGAGGGGGGATTGGCCCCAAGATCTGGTGAAAACGGAACCGGAACCGCCAGGCAGCTATATGTAAAACCTTTAGGGTTGAACGCTCAAAAGGTTGTCGCAAAGCGCTATTCGATGAAGGACGAGAACGGCGAGGCCATCGAAACGTGGGGTGATATCGTCCGACGAGTTGTAGGTCACGTCGCTAAGGCAGAAGGCGACCCGCAAGCCCGATCGGCATTTTACAATGACATGACCGGCGTCATGCTCTCACGCGAATTCATTCCAAACACGCCTTGTCTCGTAAACGCGGGTAAACCAAAAGGCCAGCTTGCCGCGTGCTTCGTGCTGAACGTGCCGGACTCTATTGAGGGGATAATGAAACACGCTCAGGACGTCGCGATCATCCACCAGACCGGCGGGGGGACTGGGATGACGTACGAGTTTCTGCGACCGGCCGGGTCGATGGTCAATTCGACGCGTGGTGTCGCCTCAGGACCGGTAAGCTTTATGAACATCGTCAATCAGACGACCGAAGTCGTGAAGCAGGGCGGGGTTAGACGCGGCGCGAATATGGGCATCCTTAGTGTTACGCATCCGGACATTCTGCGATTCATTCACGCTAAAAACGATCAGACGAGCCTTACAAATTTCAACATTTCGGTGACCGTGACCGATCTTTTCATGGACGCGGTCGATAGCGGAACGTGGTTTCAAACCGAGTTCAACGGCGAGCCGTGGCAGCAGCCGATATACGATGCGGCAACCGGAACCGACTATGTCGTTTATCGACGACCTGACGGTAGTCCGGTAACCTTTGCGGACAAGCTCGCGTTCGAGACAACTGATCTTTCCGAATGCACCATCGAGGAACCACCGATTCCCGGGATGATCTATGCACCCGACATTTGGAATCGGATCATCGCGTCAGCGCATAAGTATGCGGAGCCGGGCATCATTTTCATCGATGAGGTGAACCGTCACAACCATATGATGGAATCGATGGGCCCGATCTATGCATGTAACCCGTGTGGCGAGCAGCAGTTGCATTTCAATAACTCGTGCAACCTCGGTTCGATCGACGTCGCAAAGTTTTATACAAAGGCAGGCGACGGAACGGACGACGAGGAATGTATCGAGTGGGACCGCCTGGCACGCGTCACGCACCTTTGCACGCGATTTCTCGATAACGTTGTCGATGCCGGCCACTTCCCGCTCAAAGAAATCGATGATGTCGTAAAACGCACGCGTCCCGTCGGTCTCGGGATCATGGGATTTGCGGATCTTTGCCTTAAACTCGGGATCATATATGGCAGTGACGAATCGCTCGATCTAATGGAGAAGATGATGGGCTTCATTCGACGCGAAGCGTGGATGGAATCGCTTCGCCTCGGGGCACAGAAAGGTACATTTCCGGAGTTCGTCGCTAACCGCCACGCGTATGCGAAGTTTCTTTACGAAGATGTCGGCATTCCTCGCGAGGTGCCGCTAACACCTCGGAACTATGAGGTCACAACGATCGCTCCGACGGGTACCATCTCCCTTGTTGCCGAAACCTCTTCTGGCATCGAACCGAATTTCTCCTGGGCATACGTCCGCCAGGACACCCTCGGCACGCGGACGTACGTTCATACCCTTGCGGCGGAAGCTTTAGGCATTAACGTCGAGCAAACTGATGAAAAATCGATCAAATCTGCCGCGGAGTATGTCGTTGAACACGAGGACGATCTCCCCGAGCACTTCATCTCGGCAATGGACATCAGCTCGGTGCAGCACGTGAAAGTGCTCGCGGCAGCACAGAAGCACGTTGATAATTCGATCTCGAAAACCTGTAACGGGGCAAAGGATGATACGGTAGAATCCGTCGACGAGCTATATCATCTGGCTCGGCAGCTTGGCTGTAAGGCCGTCAGTTACTACCGCGATGGCAGCCGTGAGAACCAGGTGCTAAACACGATGACCAAGTCAGCGCCGGGGGCAGTCGCGGGCGGGTTCATGTCAGAAGAGCCTCCCTCAGTAGGCGACTTGACCTCAACGACTGAGGAACCGGACCATTTCGTGGATTTTCTTGAACGCAAAAAACCGAGTTCCGGCTCGAAGCCCGAACTACAGTCGCGCGTCGAGCGGCCCCGCGAATTACAGGGATCAACGTGGCGGATACCCTTCGAAAATCAGAATTTGTACGTGACCGTAAATCACGACGGTGAGCGAATTCTCGAGATCTTCGTCGCCGGCCCGATCAGCGCCGGGGTTGGCCTGCTAGCGTCCAAAATGCTTCGGGGCGGATTTGAAGTGAACGAGGTCGCCCGCAGCCTTAACAAAGTGACCGGCACCCACGCCGTTTGGTTTAACGAGCGGTTGCTCACTTCGCCAGAACAAGCTGTGGCGGAGTGTTTGCTGCTTATTGATCGTCGTTTGAAAAAC
>DATFEW010000029.1:0-3143 GCA_035250805.1 Pyrinomonadaceae bacterium | reverse complement strand
CGGCGTACTAGAAGTGTTCGGACAGGGTTCGGCGACCATTGTGGATGGCTCGAGGATAACTTACAACGAGATCGCGGAAGTTGATGAATTCCAGTCCTTCAGCGTCTGCGGCGTGCAGCTACACGTGCTCCGCGATGGTTTGGTTTACGATTTCCTGGAACGGCACCCCCTACAGCCAAAGAATGAGTTTTTGTTACCCGATTTAGGATGACAATCAAAAAAGTTAGCCACGAATTACGCGAATTTCACGAATGATTTTAACTACGAATCCAAATTTGTGTAATTCGTGAAATTCGTGGCTAAAAAATTATGGAGATCTTGGAAATACGAACCCTCCGCGGGCCAAACTACTGGAGCGGCTATTGGAAGAAGCTGATCATAATGCGCCTGGACATCGGCGATTATGAGCAGCGGCCTTCCGATAACATGCCCGGTTTTTTTGAGCGCATGATAGAGCTGCTGCCAACGCTCAAGGCACATGGCTGCAGCTATCAGGAGGAAGGTGGATTCCTGCGACGCGTCCAGGAAGGCACATGGGCGGGACACATAATCGAACATTTCGCACTTGAATTGCAGACCCTTGCTGGCATGAGCACCGGTTACGGCCGCACGCGTGAAACCGGTGAAAAGGGGATATACAACGTCGTCTTCAGCTATCACGAAGAGGAGGTCGGGCGGTACGCAGCGCGTGCCTCGGTCCGATTATTTCTCGGGATCGCTGAGGATAAGGATCCTGACGAACTCATAAGGGAGATCGCCGCGGATATTAAGCGGATGCGCGAGATCCGTGAAGACGTTCGCTTTGGTCCGTCGACCGGATCGCTTATCGAAGAAGCCGTTTCACGAAATATTCCGTACATACGTCTTAATGATCAGTCTCTGGTGCAGCTTGGATATGGGGTACATCAAAGGCGCATACTCGCCACGGTGACGGCAAACACTAACATGATAGCCGTTGAGATCGCCGGCAACAAACAGGCGACAAAAGACCTACTCGGGGCGATGGGCGTTCCGGTGCCGAAAGGGTATAGAATTCGCGATATTGACGAGCTGGAAGATACCCTTGCGGCCGTAGGGTTTCCCGCCGTTATCAAACCGCTTGACGGCAACCACGGCAAAGGAGCTAGTGTCGGTATCAACTCCATTGAGGATGCAAAAGAGGCGTGGGATCGAGCTAAGGAGTATTCGCGATGGATCATTGTCGAACAGCAGCTCGAAGGATCGGACTTTCGCGGCCTCATCGTAAACAATCGTCTGATCGCCGTCGCCAAACGAATTCCGGCAAGTGTCATTGGGGACGGTAAACATACGATCCAGGAGCTTATCGACGAAACTAATTCTGACCCCCGCCGCGGGTATGGGCATGAGAAAGTCCTCACCGAGATAGCGATCGATGGCCAGACGATGCGATGTATCCGGACGGCCGGATATGAGCTGGTCAGCGTGCTGCCGAAGGGGGAGAAGCTTTTCCTGAAAACGACCGCGAATATTTCGACTGGCGGAACCGCGATAGATGTGACCGACGAAGTGCATCCGGAAAACGTATTTCTGTTTGAACGGATCGCACGAATAATAGGTCTAGATGTAGCAGGTGTGGATGTGATTGCCCCGAACATCAGCGAGCCGCTCCGCCAAAACGGCGGCGGCATAATAGAGGTCAACGCCGCACCCGGTTTTCGAATGCATCTGGCCCCGAGCGAGGGGATCGGGCGGAACGTCGCCGAGCACGTCATCGACATGCTTTTTCCGGCCGGGGCGCCGGCCCGGATCCCGATCTTCTCAATAACCGGGACCAATGGTAAGACGACAACCACACGGCTGATCTCGCATATCTTACGCAACTCAGGGCACACTGTCGGGTTCACCACGACAGATGGAACCTACATCGGCAACGAGCAGATAACAAAGGGCGACAACACCGGGCCGGTTTCCGCGCAGCTTGTCTTAAAGGACCCGACGGTCGATGTGGCGGTTCTGGAAACGGCACGCGGCGGTATCATTCGTTCCGGATTGGGTTTCGACTACTGCGATATTGGCGTCGTCCTAAATGTTCAGGAGGATCATTTAGGTCTGAAAGATGTAAACACACTCGAAGACCTTGCGCGTGTCAAATCGGTGGTTCCCCGCGCAGTCGGAAAACGGGGATTCGCCGTGCTCAACGCTGAAGACGAACGTGTTTATCGAATGAGGGAACTCGTTGACGGCGAGGTCGTCTGTTTTTCGATGGACGAAAATCATCCGAACATACGCCGACGTGCCGAACGCGGACGAGTCTCTTGTGTTTTCGAAAACGGCTACGTGACGATACTAAAGGGAAAATGGAAGGTACGCATCGAAAAGGTCGTTAATATTCCGTTGACATATGGGGGCCGAGCGGAGTTTATGATCCAGAACGTGCTTGCAGCGACGCTCGCGTGCTTCGTTCACGGAGTTTCGATCGAAGATATCCGGGTCGGGCTCACGACATTCAATGCCGGCACGGCACAAACTCCGGGACGGCTGAACTTCATCGAGATCGGCAGCGTCACCGTATTAATGGATTATGCCCATAACCCCGCCGGTGCCCGTGGCCTCACCAATTTCGTCGGCAAGCTTCCACACAAGTATCGAACTGCGGTTTTGAACGGAACTGGAGATCGTCGCGACGACGATATCCGCGAGTTTGCAAAAGTCATCGCCGACACCTTTGATCGGATCGTCATTCGCAGAGGCAACTATCTTCGTGGACGTTCGGATCAAGAGATGTTCGAGTTGCTGCAAGAAGGGATCGCCCAAAGTGAAAATAAACCCCAGGTGCGTGTCATCCCGGAAAGCCGCGAGGCGATCCACCACGCGATCAAACATGCGCGCAAGGGAGAGCTCGTCGTTACCCTTGCCGATCTCGTACCTGACGACATTAAGTACGTCCAGGAGATGAGGGACACGATGCTCGATCAACAGCAGGATGGAAAAGCCTAACGATCTTTGCCGTTCATAGCCTCTTCGGCCCAGAAAACCCACTCAACGCCGTTCCGGTGTTGTTCCGCTCTCAACAGCGAGCCACGCTCTTCAAGCCGCTGCCGCGCCCCGCGTTGGATGCAGGCATATAGATATTGCGTAAGGTCTTCGAACTTCCAACCCTTTTCCTCCAGCCCGGTTCGTCG
>DATFEW010000018.1:0-7747 GCA_035250805.1 Pyrinomonadaceae bacterium | reverse complement strand
GTGGTGTCGACTCATCAACTGTGGTCGCCCTGATGGCACAGGAAAGTTCGCAACCAGTCAAGACATTTTCGATCGGATTCGAGGAACAAGACTTCAGCGAGCTCAAGTACGCGAAACGTGTTGCTGATTACGTAGGGGCTGAATACAACGAGTTCATCGTCAGGCCGAATGCAATGGAGATCCTGCCGACTCTGGTTGAGCATTATGGCGAGCCATACGCCGATTCGTCGGCAATTCCGACCTATTATGTTTCAAAAGAAACTCGGCGTCACGTAACGGTAGCCCTGAATGGCGATGGCGGGGATGAGTCGTTCGCTGGGTATGAACGATATGTCGCAATGCGGTTAGCCCGGCGCTATCAACAGATACCTGCCGCTGTTAGAAAGCCGTTGATCGGATTTCCCCTCAGCTTTGTTTCGGGTTCAGAGTTAAAACGAAGCCGTGCAAGGGACGCGAAGCGATTTTTTGAGGCAGCCAACCTTCCAGATGTAGAGAGGTACTTCAGATGGAGTTCCACATTCACGCCTAATGCAAAATCCGAACTCTACTCCAGGGAGTTTCAAAACAAATTGAACGGAGCAAATGCGATCGACGTCATCGGACATTGGTTCGTCACGGCAAACGCACTCGGGAATGGAGTTGTCGATAGTTCGATGTTTGTGGACCAGATGACGTACCTTCCAAACGATCTGTTGGTAAAAGTAGATATTGCCTCAATGGCAAACTCGCTTGAGGCACGGTCTCCATTTCTTGATCACAATCTGATCGAGTTTGCGGCATCCCTCCCGGAATCGCTAAAGATATACGGTAACGAAACAAAATCGCTACTAAAAAAGGTAGCGTCGCGTCTCGTGCCGCGAGACGTTATTTATCGGCGCAAGATGGGCTTTGGTGTTCCAATTGGAAACTGGCTTCGCGGCGACATGAAACCTTTCCTGAAAGACATTTTGCTTTCTGACAAATGCCGGAATCGCGGAATTCTGCGTGCGGATATTGTACAACGTTACATTTCCGAGCATTTAGAGGCCCGGCGCGATCATTCTTCGCGTCTATGGTCGCTCTTGATGCTCGAGCTTTGGTTCAAACGTTTCTGCGACTAAGTTCAGTAGTGTGGGTCCGCCGTATGGAATATAAATGTCGGAAAAGGCAATCGATCTAAGCGAACAGAAAAGGCCGATCTTTTTCCCTGACCTTGACGGTTGGCGTTTTGTTGCGTTCCTTGCGGTTTTCTTGTTTCACTCGTTTTATACCGACGTCGAATCCATTCAAAGCGAAGCGGCATATATCTTTATTAAACGGCTTACCGTCAATGGTACTCTCGGGGTAGAATTTTTCTTTGTTCTAAGCGGTTTTTTGATAATTTATTTGTTGATTGCAGAACGACAACAGACAGGGCGTATCGATATCAAAAAGTTTTACTTTCGTCGAATCCTACGCATTTTCCCCCTGTATTATCTTTGTTTGTTCATAGGGTTCATTGCGCTGCCGCTTGCACGGTCGATTTTAGGCGCACAACAGTACGAGAATCCCGACTGGCGTTACTATGTTTTCTTCTTAAGTAATTTCGAAACGATAGTGCACGCACTTCCCGTTGAAGCGACCCTTGGCGTGCTTTGGTCCGTTGCCATAGAGGAACAATTCTACCTAGTAGTTCCTTTCATCCTGGTCCTTGTTTCGATTCGATCATATCCCTGGGTTTTCATGTGCGCAATAGCTATTTCTTTGATCCTTCGCGCTATCCACGTGGATGATGGAATTTGGCTAGCGAGACACACGTTTTCATATGTTGGGAACCTTGCGATCGGCGGCCTGATAGCTTATTTCGCGATATCGAGTCCGCGTTTTGTGGGATTTTTTCAGAATCTCGACGGAGCAATTATCAAAGCGATATATTTAGTGGTTGTAGTAATGGTACTTTTTCAAGGCGAGATCTTTGCTTATCCTGCCCTGCGAGTTTTCCAAGCCCCATTTATCGCTGCTCTATTTGCACTCATCATTTTAGAGCAGGTTTTCGCCAAGAATTCGTTTTTCAAGATGAGAAACAACAGGGTTTTTTCGGTGTGCGGTCAATATACTTACGGCCTTTACTGTCTTCATGTTCTTGCGATGGCTATTGGCCATCGGATCCTCAGCCGCTTCGGTCTAACTTCAGAACTTTGGCAAATAGTATTTATCGAAACCACGTTTAACCTTATGTTAGCTTTGCTTATTGCCTATACCAGCTATAAGTTTTATGAGGCTCCATTCTTGAGGCTCAAAGCCTTACTTTCATTTCAAAACAGAAACATTCGCGCATGAGTAACTTATGAAGGGCGTCATTCTTGCGGGTGGCCTCGGTACACGACTATTCCCGCTTACCAAAATAACCAATAAACACTTGTTGCCGGTCCATGACCGTCCGATGATCTATTATCCGATCCAAACACTGATCAACGCGGGGATCGACGACATAATGATCGTTACTGGCGGAAATTCTGCCGGCGATTTCTTGCGTCTGCTCGGCAACGGACGTGAGTTTGGCCTGAAGGACTTGAATTATACTTATCAGGAGGGAGAAGGCGGAATTGCAGACGCCCTGAGCCTTGTCGAACACTTTGCCGATGACCAGCCTATCTGTGTGGTGCTTGGCGATAACGTGATCGAAGGTAATATTCGCCTGGCGGCGGACGAATACCGACGGCAAGGCAAGGGAGCAAAGATCCTACTCAAAAAGGTGCCCGACCCTCAACGGTTTGGTGTTCCGGAGCTTAATGGAACCAGTGTTCTTCGCATCGAGGAAAAGCCGGCGGAGCCGAAATCAGACTTCGCGGTCATCGGAATCTACTTTTACGATTCCACGGTGTTCGATGTTATCAGGACACTTGTGCCTTCGGGACGCGGCGAACTCGAGATAACGGACGTGAACAATCATTACATCGAACGCGGCGAAATGACATGGAACGAACTCGCGGGCTGGTGGACGGATGCAGGGACATTCGAAAGTCTCTTACGCGCTTCAAATATGGTTGCGGAGTCTGGAGCGAATAAATTATGACATTTGCATCAACTCCCGCGTTCGTTGAGGGCGAGATCGAAGATGTGGTTACATACCCGCTCCGTATTTTTCACGACGAACGCGGATGGCTTTCCGAATTGTTCAGGAATGACGAGATAGCTCAGGAATTTCATCCGGAAATGGCTTATATTTCGTTCACGAATCCGGGTGTTCAGCGCGGGCCGCACGAACACGTGGATCAGGCAGATCTATTCTGTTTTATCGGGCCCTCAACCTTTAACATTCGTTTGTGGGATAATCGAAGGGATTCGAAAACTTATAATAGGATGATGTCTTTGGACGTCGGAATCGATAATCCGACGGCGGTTATTGTCCCCAAAGGCGTTGTACACGGATATAAAAATATCGGCGAGGTCGACGGTATGGTGGTGAACTGTCCTAACCGGCTTTATATGGGAAAAAACCGGTCGGAACCCGTTGACGAGATACGCCACGAGGACGACCCGGATACTGTATTCAGAATGGATTGAACCGACAGCCCTGACCTAACAGTGAAAATACTGCGAATGATTGCGCGTCTGAATGTCGGCGGGCCCGCCCGGCACGTCGTTTTTTTGACGCGCGATCTTCAGGACGACGAATTTAAGTCATGGCTTATCGCCGGAAGTGTGCCTAAGGGTGAGGAGGGGATGGACTACCTTGCTCGCGAAAGCGGCGTTGAGCCCATTTATATTCCGGAAATGAGCCGCGAATTATCGATCAAAGATATAGTCTCCCTTTATAAGATCTATCGGGAGATAAAACGCATTGAGCCGGATATCATTCATACGCACACCGCTAAGGCGGGCGCGGTTGGCCGCGTTGCCGGGTTTCTTTATCGGTATTTGACGTTTGGAGCGCTGCTGGGTAAACCAAGGCAGCTTAAGGTCGTGCATACGTTTCACGGCCACGTGTTTCATAGTTACTACGGTAAGTTTAAGACGCGTGTTTTTATAATGATCGAGCGGTTGTTAGCACGTATCGCAACCGATAAGATCGTCGTTATATCTGATCAGCAGTTTGAAGAGATACATAAGATATTTGGGATCGGACGAGCCGAACAGTTCGAGATCATTCCGCTGGGAATCGATCTTCGTCCCTTCGAGATGCTTTCTGCGACCAAGAGCACTTTCCGTTCCGAGATCGAAGCGGGCGAAACTGATCTTCTAATTGGCTTCGTTGGGCGTCTAACGGAGATCAAGAATGTACCTATGCTGCTCAGTGCCGCCCAGCGACTCAGACCGAATGGGAATGGGGCGCACCCGAAAGTCAGATTTCTCATTGTTGGTGAGGGCCATATGCGAACCGCGTTAGAAACTCAGGCCAGGGATATGGGCCTCGACGGACAAGTATCGTTTTTAGGAAGTCGAACCGACGTCGAGAATATATATAAGGAACTCGATGTCGTCGCGCTCACGTCGTTGAACGAAGGAACACCCCTTTCGCTGATAGAAGCGATGGCAAGCGGTAAAATAGTGATCTCCACGTCGGTCGGTGGCGTGGTCGATCTTCTTGGAGAGAAACGCCAGCAGGAAGACGGATTTGCGGTCTGCGAACGCGGGATCGGCACCGAACCTAATTCAGTGGACGGCTTTGTAAACGGGCTGATCTATCTGGCGAATGATGTTGAGCTTCGAAATGAGATCGGGGCAAGGGCCCGCCGTTTTGCGTTGTCGGAATTTTCAAAGGAACGCCTGGTCGCAGATACCAAACAATTGTACCGGTGTCTGATGAAACAGAGTTCATAGATCTTGTCGCCCTGAAAGATGCAGCCAGTGCAGCTACTTCCGATAATTTACGGCATGACCGCAGTCGCGTTGGCGGCTGTCCTTACGTTTGCGATTCGTTCGTTCGCGCGGAGGAACGGATACGTCGCAAAGCCGAAATCGGATCGGTGGCATAAGCAGCCGACAGCGATGTACGGTGGCATTGCGATATTTGCCACGACGCTGTTCCTGTATTTGCTGTTTGTCCCGAAGTCGTTCGAATCGAACGTGGTAATAGCGGGAAGCACCTTCCTGTTTGCCGTTGGCCTGCTCGATGACACTTATGGCATCAAGCCCTATCAGAAACTTATCGGTCAACTCATCGGCGCCTCGATGATCGTGAGCCTCGGACTGACCCTTCCATTAACCGGATTTGAACTGATCGATATTGGTATTACGGTTTTTTGGCTGGTGGGTATAACTAACGCAGTCAACTTGCTGGATAACATGGACGGCCTGGCAGCCGGGATCGCAGCGATCGCGGCGACGGCGCTTGCGTTTGGATTTGCATCGAACGGCCAAACGGCCGAATTGCTGCTGATCTCGGTTTTTATCGGTTCCCTTCTCGGATTTCTAATATTCAATTTCAACCCGGCGTCGATCTTCATGGGCGACTGCGGGTCGATGTTCATCGGTTTCTTGCTGGCGAGCTCGGTAATGCTGGGCCAGGCGGGCGGGCGTTCGCGAGGCATACTGACCATCCTGGCGGTTCCGGTCCTGATACTTTTTGTTCCGATCTTCGACACAACACTGGTAACGATCATAAGAAAGGCGTGGGGCCGTAAGGCCTCGACCGGGGGCCGCGACCATACTTCGCACCGTCTGGTCGCTCTCGGGCTTTCCGAACGCAGGGCCGTGCTCATGATCTATGGTTTCGCTGCGGCCGCCGGAATGCTGGCGATAATCGTCGGCCAGCTCGAAACGACACAGAGCTTTGCACTGATAGCAATATTCACGATCGTTTTGTCCTTCATCGGTGTTTATCTTTCGAAGGTGAGGGTTTACGACGAACGGCAGGAGGCACTCGCTTCCGAGAACAAAGCTGTTTTCGCTTTTCTCGTCGACGTGTCTTACAAGCGGAGGATCTTTGAGGTGATCCTCGACGTTTTCCTTATAACGCTGTCATATTATTTCGCATACATCCTTGTTCTCGGACCGAATCTGGAACCGGCCAATTGGAACCTCTTCATTTCAACACTACCTATCTTGATCGTGATCAAATTGTTCGCGTTCCTGATTGCCGGCGTTTATCGCGGTATCTGGCGGTATACAAGTGTCTCGGACCTTATCACGTTTGCGAAAGGGGTCGCTCTCGGATCGATCCTTTGCATTCTTGCGTTCCTGTTACTCTATAGGTTCCAGAATTTCTCAAGGGCCGTGTTTGTAGTTGATGGACTCCTCCTGTTCTTCGCGGTTGTGGGCAGCAGACTTGCATTTCGTTTGCTGCGCGAAATGCTTCCTCTGCCAAATGCAACCGAAGGCCGGCGCGTGTTGATCTATGGTGCCGGGGATGGTGGCGAAATGGTTTTGCGTGAGCTTCGAAATAACTCCGAACTGATGTATCAGCCGGTGGGGTTCCTGGACGACGATCCGTTAAAAAAGGGCAAGCTCATTTATGGCCTCCAGGTATTTGACGGCAACGGTACCCTCGCCGAAATTTGCCGTGAAAAAGATATTCGTGAAATACTCGTATCGACGCGAAAGATCTCGCGTGAAAGATTGAGTGAGTTGCGCGACATATGCCGCGAGTCGAACGTCGGTCTAAAACGCGCACAGATCAAAATAGAATCCCTTGATTTTGATTGAGCTCACTTTGGATCGCACCGACAACGTCTCAAGTGCCGTTAAGAGCCATCAGTTTCGAACCACTTCCCGTGCGTCTGGCTGCGCTGCTTGCCGGCGCGATGGCGGTGGTCATCGCAATATTCAGTCTCACCTGGACGTTTGCGAATTCGGGGGCCCTGGGGGCTGATGAAAAGGAAGTCTCGGCCTTTATGGTTCAACTTTCCCCCGGCGATCCTCAAACACATTTCGGCTCCGCCGTTCAGCACGAACAGACCTTCGAACCCGGTGATCTTTCGACTGCACTGACGTCGTATGAAAAGGCCGCGGCGCTTTCACCCTATGACTATCTTATATGGCTGGAACTCGGCTCCGCGCGCGGGAGGGTCGGGGAAACGCTGGCGGCCGAGGGAGCCTTTCGCCGTGCGCTCGAATTGGCGCCCAGCTATGCGCGGGTCCACTGGGCCCTCGGAAATTTGCTGTTGAGAAAGGGCGACGATGAAGAGGCATATTCGGAGATCCGCA
Organism: Pyrinomonadaceae bacterium; assembly: GCA_035250805.1. Classification (GTDB taxonomy): domain Bacteria; phylum Acidobacteriota; class Blastocatellia; order Pyrinomonadales; family Pyrinomonadaceae; genus OLB17. The sequence goes on along the minus strand of DATFEW010000018.1, from coordinate 640 downwards.
AGGCGATAGAACGCGATCCTGCGTTTGCCACGCCGGCGGCAACGATCGCCCTTCAGGTGTCCGGCGGCGATTCGAAGCTCGTTCAGGCAAGATTTCAAGGCCTCCCTCACTCCGGAGCCGCTCTTGCAATGCTCCTCGCCGGCCAAAAGAAATTCGATGAGGCGGCGGCGGTTTGGAGGACGGTTTCCGTCACCCCCGGCGATGAAAAGCTCGCGGACGCAATTCGAGCTTTGAAAAGGGCATTTTTCGATGGGAAACGTTTCAGGGATGCGGCGGCGTTCGCTGCGCAACAGGATCCAGGTGTAAATGCACCGGGCATCGGGCGTGTAACCAATCCGGATTTTGAATTGCCGGTCAAAACCGAGGGGGCCGGCGATTTTGACTGGCGAGTCGCTCAAAGCAGTTACCCACAGGTTGGCGTGACGGACGCGCAAAAGCGTTCGGGCCGTTTCAGTCTTATTACCATCTTCAATAATCAGGATCCTAAGAATTTTCGCGGCTTTTCGCAGGTGGTCGCGGTGGAACCCGGACGCTCGTACGACCTCCACGTTCAGTACCGTGCGGATGTAAGGTCGAAGGCGCCGTTTCACTGGGACGTACTTTCTGCCGCCGACTCAAAACGGCTGGCCCTTTCGACGCC
>DATFEW010000399.1:0-9559 GCA_035250805.1 Pyrinomonadaceae bacterium | reverse complement strand
TGCCAAGAACGGACGCCAGTATTACAAGGACAGCTATATCGAAGGCCACGTCGATTTCATTTTCGGGCAGGCGGCGGCGGTTTTCGAGAATTGTCACGTTCACAGTAAAGGCGACGGCTACATCGCGGCTCCGATGCGCTTCACCCCTGACGAACCCGCAGGATTTATTTTTGACAGATGTCGTTTGACCAGCAGCAACACAAAGAACGGCGTTTATCTCGGGCGGCCGTGGCGCGACTATGGCCGCACTGTTTTTGTGAACACCGTGATGGACGCGCACGTTCGTCCGGAAGGCTGGCATCACTGGGAAGCGCATCGGGAAAAAACCGCATACTTTGCCGAATACGGTTCAACCGGTACGGGAGCGAATGCCGCGGCCCGCGTTGCATGGGCACGGAAGCTTGACGATTCAGATGTCAAACAGTTTTCCGTCGAGTATTTTCTAAGCGGCCGCGACGGTTGGGACCCATACAAGGAGCAAAACTTCGCCTGGCAGGAAAAGACCCGGCCGGATTTCGGTCCCGTATCGTGGAATAATGTGCTGAAACAGCCGAAACTTTGGTACGCCGCCGATGAAGCAACTCGAATTGCGAACCAGGTTTTGATATATCAACGCGAGAACGGCGGGTGGGAAAAGAACGTCGATATGGCGGCCATGCTCACCCAGGCCGAAAGGACAAAACTCCTCGCGGAAAAAACGAATGCAGATACCACCATCGACAACGGTGCCACGACAACTCAATTGCAGTATCTAGCTAAAGTCATCACTGCAAAAAACATCGAAGCTCACAAGGTCGGCTTTTTTAAGGGGCTGGACTTTCTGCTCTCGATGCAATATGAGAATGGCGGCTTTCCGCAGTTTTACCCGCTAAAGAAAGATTATTCCCGCTATATTACCTTCAATGACAATTCGATGATCAACGTGCTCAAGTTGCTGCGCGACATCGCTAAGAAGAAGGAAGATTATCTTTTCGTCGACGAAGAACGGCGGGCGAAGGCCGAGAAAGGGGTAGAACGCGCGATACCGACCCTGCTGAAAACACAGGTCGTCATCGACGGTAAGAAAACCGTCTGGGCAGCGCAGTACGATGAGAAAACATTGAAGCCGGCGGCGGCACGCACCTTTGAACCTGTTTCGCTGACCGCAGGCGAAAGCGTAGGGATCGTTAGATTCTTGATGCTCGACGCAACGCCGTCCGATGAAGTGCGCGATGCCATCGAATCTGCCGTGAAGTGGTTCGAGGCGAACAAGATAAAAGGCATTCGCTGGGAGCGTAAGGACGGAGAGAGTGTCGCTATTAAAGACAAGGATGCGCCGCCGACTTGGGCGCGTTTTTATCAGATAGAAACAATGAGACCGATCTTCATCGGTCGCGATGGCGTCATCAAATATGACGTGATGCAGATCGAAGCGGAGCGTCGAAACGGTTATGCGTGGTATGTCGACGGCGCACGCGATCTCTTGGAAAAAGACTATCCGAAATGGAAAGAGAAATTGCAGAAGCCCGCACGTTAGTAAGGACGTAACAATCTACGTATGGCTTAGGTGTTTCGAAAGGTGCGAAGAATGCAGCACAGACGTGAATTCATAATCAACTTTTCTATCGGCGCGGCCGGCCTGGTCCTCGCGCCGAAACTTGCATTTGGCGAAAGCGACGCGTGGAAGACCGAGTATCCGCAAATTTTGGCTCGTATCAAAGCTCCGACGTTTCCCAAAAAGGATTTCAATATTCTGAAATACGGCGCGAAGCCGGCCGGAATTGTTGACTGTCGCGAAGCGATCAATAAAGCGATCGATGCTTGCACAAAAGCCGGCGGCGGACGAGTAGTCGTCCCCGCGGGTGAGTATCTTACAGGGGCCATCAGGCTCAGATCGAATGTGAACCTGTACGTTTCGAAAGGGGCGACCCTGAAATTCTCAACCGATCCAAAGGCCTATCTTCCGCTTGTTCACACACGTTGGGAAGGGATGGAGCTGATGCATCTATCGCCTTTGATATACGCTTTTGAGGAAACGAATATCGCTATTACTGGTGACGGAACGCTCGACGGCCAAGGCAAAGCGTTTTTCTGGAAGTGGCACGGCAATCCGAGATACGGCGGCAATCCGGACATTATTAGCCAGCGGGCCGCCCGCGCCAAGCTCTATGAAATGATGGACAAAGGCGTCCCTGTTTCCAACCGTATCTTTGGTGAGGGCCACTACCTGCGGCCGCAGTTCATACAGCCCTATAGATGCAAGAATGTCTTGATCGAAGGCGTGCAGATCGTGGATTCGCCTATGTGGGAAGTTCATCCCGTAATGTGCGAGAACGTAACCGTTCGAAAGCTTAATATCGCATCGCACGGGCCGAATAACGATGGGTGCAATCCCGAATCATGCAAGGATGTGCTGATCGACGAATGCTTTTTTGACACGGGCGACGATTGTATCGCTATCAAATCAGGCCGAAATAACGACGGTCGGCGTCTGAACACACCGAGCGAAAATATCATTATCCGCAACTGCACGATGAAGGACGGGCACGGCGGCATCACGGTCGGAAGCGAGATATCGGGCGGCGTGCGAAACGTGTTTGCCCACGACTGCAAGCTCGATAGCGCGGATCTTTGGACTGCTCTGCGCGTTAAGAACAACGCGTCGCGCGGCGGCAAACTTGAGAATTTCTATTTTAGAAACATCACGGTCGGCCAGGTTTCGCGCGCTGTAGTCGAGATCGATTTTAACTACGAAGAAGGCGCGAAAGGCGATCACACGCCTGTCGTCCGCAACTACGTCGTCGAAGATCTCACGTGCGCGACCGGGAATCGGGCCGTCGACCTGCAGGGCTTATCGAATGCGCCTATCTATGACGTCACGATGAAAAACTGCACGTTTGGAACAGTCAAAAACCCGAGCATCGTAAAGAACGTGGTGGGTTTGAAGCTGGAGAATGTGAAGATCGAGGGTAAGGTAGTGGAAAGCTTGGAAGGCTCAACAACCTCGAAGCCCGCTTAGGATATGACAAAGAATATCGATCGGCGTGAATTTGTGAGAGCTTCCGGCTCGGCTGCGGCGGGCGCCCTGCTCGCCGGGAGCATCAGCGGCAAGCCCGTTCAACGAAAGCGTTACGCGATCGTCGGCACCGGTCACCGCGCGACCGGGATGTGGGGAAAGGACCTAGCAGATCGCTACAAAGACGAGGTCGAGTTCGTCAGGCTGTGCGATAAGAATCCCCTGCGTGTGGAAGCCGGGCGCAAATTGATCGGTGTCGAATGCCCAACGTTTACGAACTTCGATGAGATGCTCGACAAGACGAAACCCGCGTTCGTCACGGTAACGACCGTCGATTCTACACACCACATTTTCATCAAACGGGCGCTTGAAAAAGGGGTGAACGTGATCACCGAAAAGCCGATGGTCACAGAGGCCCGCGACTGTCAGTCCGTCCTTGACGCGGAAAAGAAGTACGGACGCAACATCATCGTTACCTTTAATTACCGCTACGCTCCGAAGCACGAAAAGATAAAGCAGCTTATAGCCGACGGTGAGATCGGCAAAGTCACCTCGGTCGATTTCAGTTGGTATCTCGATACGCGTCACGGCGCAGATTACTTCCGACGGTGGCACCGTTTGAAGTCCGGCGGCGGCAGCCTTTGGGTCCACAAGTCCACGCATCACTTCGATCTGATCAACTGGTGGCTCGACGCGGATCCGGTCGAGGTGACTGCTTACGGCGCGTTGAATGTGTACGGAAAGAACGGCCCGTTTCGGTATACGAATTGTCGACCGTGCCCTCACAAGTCACAGTGTCAGTTTCACTGGGATATTACCAAGGACGCGCGTCTTACAAAATTGTACTCCGAATGCGAAAGCGCAGACGGCTACCAACGTGATGGCTGTGTTTACAAGAACGACGTCGATATTTATGACGCGATGTCGGCGATCGTTAAATATTCAAATGGAGCGAGTATGAACTATTCGCTCAATGCCGCGATGCCGCAAGAGGGTTACCGCCTCGCGTTTAACGGCACCAAGGGCCGTCTCGAGGTCCGTGACTATGAGCGCCAGCCGTGGGAGGTCGTGGAAAAAAGCGAGGCGTTCCTAATTAAGAATTTCACCGGCCGCCGCGAAAAAATTCTGATGCCGCAGATCGAGGGCGGACATGCGGGCGGCGACGACCGGCTTCGCGATGTGATCTTCAGAAACGCGCCTGTGCCGGATTATCTGAAGCTGCCGAGCGCCCGTGCCGGCGCAATGTCTTGCCTAACGGGCATCGCCGCGCGCACAAGCATCGAGCAGAGCCGCCCGGTCAAGATTGCCCAGTTGATCAAGCTATGAAGTCGATCATGATGATCCTTTTGTTCTCGATTGCGGCCTTCGCGCAAGACACGCCGGTCACGATCTTTCTCGCGGGCGATTCGACGATGGCTGCAAAACTGCGCGAGAAACGGCCCGAAACCGGTTGGGGCGAAATGCTAGGCCAGCATTTTAAGGATGGCACGGTGCGGATCGAAAACCGAGCAATGAACGGCCGCAGCACAAAGACGTTCATCAGCGAAGGACGTTGGCAAAAGATCATTGACGATGTTAAGAAAGGTGATTTCGTTTTTGTGCAGTTCGGCCATAACGACGAATCAAAAGATAAGGGTGAACGATATACGCCTCCTGAGGATTACAAAAAGAATCTCATTCGATTCGTCAATGAAGTTCGTGCAAAGGGCGGAACCCCGGTGTTGTTGACACCGGTAATGCGCCGCCGTTTTGACAAAGATGGCAAGTTTTACGACACGCACGGCGAATATCCGGGCATTGTTCACGATGTGGCAAGAGAATTGGGAGCTCCGCTGATCGATATGCACAAGCTAAGCGAGGCCGTCATCGTGAAATACGGCGTGGAGGATTCGAAGAAATTATTTCTTCAATTAAAGCCGGGCGAAAATGCGAATTATCCGAAGGGCATTGAAGACAATACGCATTTCTCACCGCTCGGAGCTGAAGAGATGGCAAAGCTCGTCGTGGCCGGTATTGGGAACGCTAAACTGAATCTACGGAAATATTTGAAAACATGAAACTCGTGATCCTTTCATTCATTTTTGTTTTGGCCATGATGAGCCCTTTGTTCGCGCAGGAAGTGCCGCTATCCCAACGCCTCGCCGATACCGCGATGAACCGCATCTGGGTAGATCAAAGAAATCAACCCGGAATTCCACCGAGGTGGAACTACGAACAGGGAGTGATCCTGAAGGCGATCGAACAGATGTGGTACGCGACTGGCGATCCGAAATATTTTCGTCACATTCAAAAGGGCATGGATCATTGGATCGACGAAAACGGAAACCATAAGGACTACCATCTTGAGGAATACAACATCGATCACATCACGCCCGGCACGGCGATGATGACGATGTATCGCGTAACCGGAAACGAGAAGTATCGAAAGATCGTTGAGCTTCTCCGCTCGCAACTCAAGACGCACCCGCGAACCAAGGAAGGCGGCTTTTGGCACAAGAAGATATACCCGTGGCAGATGTGGCTCGACGGGCTCTATATGGGCGAACCGTTCTATGCGGAGTATTCAAAGGTCTTTGGCGAAGACAACTGGAACGACATTGCGAACCAATTTGTTTGGATGGAAAAGCACGCTCGCGATGAAAAGACCGGGTTGCTTTATCACGGCTGGGATGAATCGAAAGAGCAGCGTTGGGCGAACAAGGAAACCGGTAAATCGCCGCACGTTTGGGGGCGTGCGATGGGCTGGTATGCGATGGGCCTGGTGGACACGCTCGAGCATTTTCCAAATGACCATCCCAGGAGAAAGGAGTTGATCGACATTCTTAACCGCGAGGCAGCAGCGATAGAAAAGTATCAAGATCCAAAAACGGGCGTCTGGTGGGACATCATCGACTTTGGCGGAAAGGAGAAGAATTATCTCGAATCATCGGCGTCGGCGATGTTCGTCTATGCACTCGCGCGCGGTATTCGCGAAGGATATCTGCCCGAAAAGTATATGAAGGTCGCAACGCGCGGCTGGGAAGGTATCAAAAAAGAATTCATTAAGACGAATGCGAAGGGCGAGGCCGATTGGGAAGGTACAGTATCGGTTTCAGGACTCGGAGGGAATCCATATCGCGATGGATCGTTCGAATACTACATGAGCGAAAAACTACGAACGAACGATGCAAAAGGCCTTGGCCCTGCGATCCGCGCGGCTCTGGAGATCGAGGCATACGAACGTGGCTGGCCCGGACGCGGGAAGACCGTTTTGCTCGACGATCATTTCAACCACGAAATTCGCAAGAGCAAGAACACTGATGGCGACGAGGTTTGGCACTACAAGTGGGAGGAGCGTCCGGACGCGGGGTTCTATGCCTGGGGTCAAATTTTCAGGTCATTAGGTGCAAAAACAGCTACACTCTCGGCCGCGCCGACAGCAGCAAACCTTGCGAATGCCGATATTTACATCATTGTCGATCCAGATACGACAAAAGAAACCGCAAACCCGAACTTCATTGAGCCGCAGCACATGAAGGTGACCGCAGACTGGGTAAAAGGCGGCGGTGTGCTCGTATTGATGGGTAATGACGTTCAGAATGCCGAGCTGGATAGATTCAATATGCTCGCTAAGGAATTCGGAATTCAGTTTAGCAAGGACCGAAAGTTTGAAGTTATCAATAACGATTACAAAATGGGCGGAATCGAAATTGCTCCCGGTAACGAGATCTTTAAGACCGCGAAAAAGATCTTTGTAAAGGAAGTTTCAACGCTCTCACCCAATGGCAAAGCAAAGGCGGTTGTTACGGCTAACGGCGAAACGATCATGGCCTTCGCCAAACATGGTAAGGGAACAGTCTTCGTTATTGGCGATCCATGGATCTACAACGAGTATCTAGATGGGCGTCGCTTGCCCGCTGAATTTGAAAACTTCAAGGCGGCCCAGGACCTAAGCCGCTGGTTGATGGTCAACTCTCGAAAAAAATAACAGTATGAAAATAAGTGCAGCATTTTTTCTTACGATGTGCTTTGCCGTCGTTGATCTAGGTCAGGCGAGGCAGCCCTCATCTCCCGCGTCGCCGTTCTATATCAAATCGAAAACGCAGATCGAGGAGATAACAAAAGAGCTAGAGGGTCAGAAAGGCAATCTGAATAAGGACATTGTTCCTGCCAAGGGCGTGCAGATGCGGGTTGCAGTTTTTCACGACGAAAAACGTGAAAACGACCTGTACGAGGTCCACGATGGCTCGGACGATATCTATTACGTTCTTGAGGGCGAGGCGACACTTGCGCTCGGCGGCGAACTCGTTGAGGCAAATGAGATCTCACCAGGGGAATGGCGAAGCAAAACTGTTAAGGGCGGAAATCCGTTCGTGATCAAAAAAGGTGATCTGATCGTGGTCCCGCGTGGGACGGTACATCAGCGAACCGCCACCGGCAACGGCTTTTCGATGATACTGATCAAGGTTTTCGCTGCAAAACAGTGAACGGTTAAATTTTCGACATCGGGCCTGTATACACGATAAAATAGGACCTTCGAGATAAAAATGCCCAAGAGAGACGCAGCGGTATTCAGGAATCTTAATTCGGAAAAAAACGGTTCGACGGCCGAAGAAGTGGCCGCGCGCCTTCGCGACATGATCCACAGCGGAGAACTGGGGGCCGGTGATCGTTTGCCGCCGGAGCGCGATCTCGCAAAGCTTCTGGGCGTTTCGCGGCCTACGCTTCGTGCCGGCATTCGTTCGCTCTCGACGGTTGGCATTCTTCAATCCAAACAAGGGGCCGGAACTTTCGTCGCGGAACGTGATGAATCGCCAACCCTCGACAGCTCGTCGCTGCGAATGTTGTCGGCGTTACACGGATTTACGTCGGATGAGATGTTCGAGGCGCGTCTTGCGCTCGAGATGAGCATTGCGGGCCTCGCGGCTCGTCGGGCGACGAGCGAGCATATGACACGGCTTGCCGAGGAGATCGCAGGGATGTACGCCTCATTAAACAATCCCGAACAGTATCTTGTTCACGACATGCAGTTTCATCAGACCATCGCTGCGGCTTCGGACAACCGCATCCTTACTTCGCTGATGAATATGATCGCTACGATCCTTTTCGACAGCCGCAGCAAAACCGTTCACCGGGCTCTCGACCTAAAACAGTCTGCCGAACAGCACCATGACATCTACCGTGCCATACGCGAACGGGACGTTGACGGCGCCGAACAGGCGATGCACGATCACCTGATCGAAACTCAAAAGGCTCAGGCCCTCGAAGAAGAGAGCTCGAACGGCATAAAGAATTAGATCGACAGTTTATGAAGTGCGTTCTTGCGGCGATCTTTATCGTACTCGCTTCGGGTGTTGTGTATCCGCAGAGCGTTTCAGATGTATGGGTTGCTGACAACGGCAACGGAACGTATCGCAATCCGATTATTCATGCTGACTATTCTGACCCTGACGTAATACGCGTTGGCGAAGATTTTTATATGACGGCCTCTAGCTTTAACGCCGTGCCCGGGTTGCCTATTCTGCATTCGAAGGACCTTGTAAACTGGCGCATCATTAACCACGTCTTCCGGCAGCAGGAACCCAACACCGTATTTCGCAAACCTCAGCACGGCGGTGGCGTTTGGGCACCGGCGATCCGTTACCAAAACGGTGAGTATTACATTTATTACGGAGACCCTGACTTCGGCATCTACATGACGAAGACCAAGGACCCCGCGGGTGAATGGTCGAAGCCGTTACTTATCAAGGAAGCGAAAGGTTGGATCGATCCTTGCCCGCTGTGGGACGACGACGGCAATACGTATCTGGTTCACGCGTTTGCAGGAAGCCGCGCGGGCATCAAGAGCGTGCTTGTCATCAACAAGATGAGTCGCGACGGAACGCGCATCCTGGATGACGGCGTCGTGGTTTTTGACGGGCACGAAAAGCACCCGACGCTCGAGGGCCCGAAATTTCATAAACTCAACGGCTACTATTACATATCGGCACCGGCGGGTGGCGTCGCGACCGGTTGGCAGCTTGTTCTCCGATCTAAAAATATTTACGGGCCGTACGAGGAAAAGATCGTTCTCGCGCAGGGAAATACGGCAATAAACGGACCGCATCAGGGTGCCTTGGTGGACACCCCGACGGGCGAATGGTGGTTCGTACACTTTCAAGACCGCGGAGCCTACGGCCGCGTGGTCCACTTACAGCCGACCGTCTGGAAAGATGGTTTTCCGGTTATCGGCAACAACGGCGAACCTGTGGCGCAATTTCGCAAGCCGAATGTTGGAAAGACGGCTCCGTTCACAACTCCGCAGGAGTCTGACGAATTTAATGGGGCCGAACTTGGACAGCAGTGGCAATGGCATGCGAACTTTGATTCAACCTGGGCGTTTCAGTATCCGAAGCAAGGCGTCCTGCGGATGAACTCCGTGCAAAATCCTGAAGGATACAAAAATCTTTGGGAGCTCCCCAATCTATTGCTCCAAAAATTTCCCGCGGAGGAGTTCAATGCGACAGCGAAGGTAAAGCTTGATCCGAGATTCGAAGGCGAGCGTTTCGCGCTTGTGGTGATGGGTTTGGACTACTCGCTTATCGG
>DATFEW010000398.1:0-4543 GCA_035250805.1 Pyrinomonadaceae bacterium | reverse complement strand
AATGGGCCGAATTTGAAACGAATCTCGTTGGCGAATTTAATGTTCGCAACTGCCTGGCTGTGATCATCGCTGCAGATGCATGGGGAATTTCGCGACAGAAAATTCAGGAAGCCTTCGATACTTTCAAGTCAGTGAAACGCCGTATGGAGATTCGCGGAGTCGAACGCGGCGTCACCGTGATCGATGATTTTGCGCATCATCCGACCGCTGTTGATGAGACGCTCAAGGCGTTGAGGCAAAAGTACAACGGAAGCAGACTTATCGCCGTTTTTGAACCTCGTTCGCGGACCTCGCGGCTTTCGGTTTTTGAGGACAAATACAAACAGGCGTTCTCCCACGCAGATCTTGTTATCATCGCCGGCGTCTATAACACCGCCGAGGCAAGCACATTCGGCCGCGTTCTAGATGTCGATGAACTCGTCGCCGGTATCAACGCGAACGGAAAGACCGCCCATGCGTTCCCCGACGCCGATGCCATCGTCCTGCATCTCACACCCGAACTCGCCGACGGCGACGTCGTCGCCATAATGTCCAATGGCGGCTTCGGTGGGATCCACGACAAGCTGCTCGACGCTATAAAGACCTAGCTATTGCTGCATGTTCTCGTAGCTGGCCGTCATTTGTTTTATGACAGCCTTGGGATATTTTGTTTTGAGTTCGGCCAGGAGTGCGTCGGCCTCGGTCTTGGTCTGGCCCGCGTATATCGCCAGAAAATTACTGATCAGGATCTTTTCGCTATCTGATCTGCCGGGAAAATCGTATCCGACCGCGGCCATGTTCGGGCACTGATAGTCGACGAAAACCTTGCGGGTTGGCTGGATCCGCTGTAGGGCCTTGCGTTCCTCTTCTGCGGAAATGACATACTCGCCACCGTCGCAATCTTCAACGTCCCCGTACTCCTTGAGGATCAGCGCATAAAACGGCGCGGAACTGTACGTTTTGTTTGGGACAATCTTGGCGGGCAGTTTGAATGAAAGCTCCCATTCGTCAAATGTCTTGCTCTTATGATGGCAAGGCTTCGCCGGGTCAGGACAGACCGCGTTGGCTGCCTGTCGGATCGGGGTCGGCGAGGTTTCGGGCACATTCACTTCGGTCATCGTGCCCGAAGCATTTGTGGAAATTGACGGTGAACTCGCGTTCAATTCATTTGCGGAGCGAGTCTCCGCTCCAAGTTTGCATCCGAGCACCAGAACAAGGCCAACCGCCAGACACGATATTGCTTTCGTCATTACTTCCCGTCCCTTGTGATCTGTGCCGTTAAAAATGACACAAATTGGATGATGTTTCAAGTCGGTTCCGACACAAAGATCATAGAGGAAACCAACGCTATCCGGTGCCTGGCGATAGACGTCCGGCTCGGTGTTTTCTGTGGCAAATTTTGCTTGCCTAAACACAAGAAAACGGGCATACTTTTTAAGATTTTGCTCTCGCAAGTATCTCGATAGATGCGGATCGTCCGGCAAAAAAAACAAGCGACGCTATTTCGGTTCGGTTAGGAGAGTTCGGATTTAGGCTTCAGAAGCACTTTGAATTTTAGAGAGTAGGGCGCGTCGCTGCGTTAACGAAAATTTCGCTTGCGTATTTCCAAAGACCTGCCTTTTTTGCTTCTCTTCGATCAGGAAAAAATAAGGACACATGAGTAATAAACTTTACGTTGGAAACTTGTCGTTCCGCGTGACAAGTGAAGATCTGCATGAATATTTTGCGGCGGCCGGTGCGGTTGAATCGGCCAACGTCGTTTTTGATCGCGAGACGGGACGCTCCCGCGGTTTTGGTTTTGTGGAAATGGCGTCGGAAGACGATGCGAACAACGCTATCGCACAGTTTAACGGCCAAGAGTACGACGGCCGCAATATGGTCGTAAACGAGGCACGTCCTCGTGAAGACCGCGGCAGCGGCGGTGGAGGTGGAGGCCGCGGTGGACGCGGTGGCGGCGGAGGTTATGGCGGTGGTGGCGGCGGAAACCGCTGGTAGCCGATCGAAAGATTCGCTTGGTTGCACGTGAGAGCGGGGACGATCAAAACAAAAGATTTGGACCTCGTTCCGTACACACCGACGGACCTGCTTGCACTTGTAAAAGGAGCTGCGGAATTCCGCGGCTCCTTTGGTTTTCCGGCCGCTGACGGGCTGCGGGAATTCCTCCTCGGCCCGGAGGTCTCGGCCGGATATCTTGATATGCTAAGGTCTTCGCCGGAGCCCGACGCCTGGCGGCACGGGTTTGCCTTAGTTGACCGTACCGAAGGTGTCGTCGTCGGAAACGCCGCGTTTGTCGGTCCGCCGAACGATGCAGGTGAGGTCGAGATAGCATACGGCGTTGTTTCCTCGTACGAAGGCCGCGGATATGCGACTCAGGCAGCAGCGATTCTTACGCAAGTCGCTCTAGCGGAACGTCGTGTTAAAACTGTGATCGCCCACACTTTGCCTAAAACAAATGCATCGACCCGAGTACTCGAGAAGAACGGCTTTACGTTCGCCGATGAGATCGACCATCCTGAGGACGGTATCATCTGGCGCTGGGAAAAAATGCGTGAGTAAGGATTGTTCCCGGGGTTCGCGTTACTCGTTTCCTGTTACTTGTCACTGATCCATCTTTCCGTCAAAGTTCGCCAAGGACACAACGATATCGTCGATCAAGCTTGTGCGCATGCGCACTTCGTTCACGCCGTTCACGATCATCGAAAACACAAGTTGCTCCCCGCCGGCAGTTGTGACGTATCCTGAAAGCGCAGAAACCTGATCGATGGTTCCCGTCTTGCCGCGAACATTTCCAGAAGCCTTCGTGCCGCTGAACCGATTTCTAAGAGTGCCATCAACACCGCCGATCGTCAGCGAATCGCGCCAGGCCTGCGAAAAGCGGCTTTGCTTCGCCATGTACGAATAGAGCTGGACTACGGCCTCGGGCGTGATCAGGTTGTGCCTAGAAAGTCCGCTTCCGTCGTGCTGGATTATGCCGTCATCAGCAACGCCGATTTCTTTCATGAAAGCGTCAACGGCCTCGATACCGAGTTCTGCGGAATCGGCGGTCGAAACCCGTGCCGAAGCCGCAGCAAGCTTCGCACGTCTGTCTTCGCCCAATGTCCACAGCAACGTCTCGGTGTACATATTCTGACTCGGTTTCATCGTGCGGGCCGCGATAACCGACAGCGGCGGCGATTCAAGCTTTGCGATCTCGGTCGCCATCTCCGCCGGGGCTGCAGTTTTCGAATTCACGGCTCGCGCCTGCCCAGTGACGGTCACACCTTTTAGCTCGAGCCGTTGTTTCAGCAGGGTTACGAAAAGCTCCGCCGGACGCGAGACGGAAACAAAACCGGTAAACCCGGCATTGCCGACGGGTAGGCTCCCGGTGATTTCGACAATATTGCGGTCAACTTTTTTTCCTATTCGAAGAGTTCTCGGCGTACCAGCGGCCGTCGTAGTACATAGATTAGTGATTCGTACGAGCGGATTGAAAGGCGTGAAGCGCACGCTGCACGGATAGCCGACCGGTCCCGGGACCACGGAAAGTCCTTGTGCATTGTCATTCAGCGGGAGGGCCGAAACCTCGGCTCCGTAGTAAAACTGCAGGTCGTCCCACTCCCAACTCCCACTAACAGGGTTGCCGGTAAAATATGTTTCATCCCCAATGATGTCACCTTCGATACGCTTAACACCTGCGGCAATGATCGCGTCTGCAAGGCGGTCAAGACCTTTGAATTTGTCGCCGTCATGAAAAGTATCTGAGATCGAGACATCACCGCGCCCGAGTATTCGGAGTCCCTTAACCGTCCCGTTCGGATCCGGTGCTGACGACGAATAAACGCTGGTGACAAACTTGAAGTCGGGTGTGAGTTTTTCCAGCGCGGTCGCCACCGTAAAGTTCTTCATGTTCGACGCCGGCATGAAATACTTTTCGCCGTTTTGCTGAAAAAGAACTTTGCCCGTGTTTAGCGAAACCACCTTCACACCGATCTGCCCTCTTCTAACTTCGGGACGGGCCAGCCGATCCGCGATTCGTGCGGTCAAACTTTGTACAGTTTGGCGGGAAGGAACTACTGAACTACCGACACTCGGCGTTGGTGAAGGCTGAACTGCAGTTTGTCCGATCGCAATTCCCGAAAACAGCGCGGTAAACAGGACAAATACAAGGAATTTCTTTGGCCTAAATGTCATTTTCATATCGGATCGAAAGGTCCATTAAGTATTGCAGACAAAACTGAAAACGAAAAAGGGCGGCATGGCAGCCGCCCAATAAGATTCAGATGGATTCCGCGACGTTACCCGCAAATTCACTTGCATTTCGAGTATCCACAGTCACGGCAAGAATCGCAACCCGATGCGTGTTCTAGTTGACCGCCGCATTCGGGGCACTCACCGACCATTGTCGACATCTCGGACGAGCTTCTGGTTTCCACAGCTGCACTCTTCATGATCTGCCGTTCCGAGGAAGGAATGTTTTTCAAACGACGATCAATAAGCAGCAAACACTCCGCCACAGCTTGTTCTGGCGAAGTGAGCAACCGCTCGTTAAACCAAACGGCGTGGGTGCCGGTCACTTTGTTAAGGC
>DATFEW010000366.1:0-3694 GCA_035250805.1 Pyrinomonadaceae bacterium | reverse complement strand
AGCCAAGGTAGCTCTTTTTCATTTCCCCGATTAGTTTTAGAATTCATTCGTGGATAAGCTCGAACACGAACACACCGCCGAGGCGATCGCCGACCGGATCGCGTCGTCAAATCACAACTACATCCGCGATTTTATCTATGGGGGCATTGACGGCGCGGTCACGACATTCGCGGTCGTTTCCGGAGTTTCGGGTGCGGAGCTTTCGCCGACGATCGTGCTTATCCTGGGTTTCGCAAATCTCGCAGCCGACGGATTTTCGATGGCTGCCAGCAATTATCTCGGGACACGTGCGGAACAAGACGATTACAAACGGCTTGAAAAGATCGAGTACCGTCATATCGACGTCGCTCCCGAGGGCGAACGTGAAGAGGTCCGGCAGATATATCGCGAAAAAGGTTTCGATGGTGAGGAACTTGAAACGGCGGTCGATCTGATCACCGCTGATAAAGACCGTTGGGTAAAAACGATGCTGACCGAAGAATACGGCCTCGCTGCCGAGGTCCGTTCGCCGTGGTACGCTGCGTTCGCAACGTTCACCGCATTTGTTGTCTGCGGCCTTGTGCCGCTGCTGCCATACCTCTTTGGCTCCGAGTCCTCGTTTCTCGTTTCCTGCATACTAACCGGCGCCACGTTCTTTCTTATTGGTTCAGTAAAAAGCCGCTGGTCGACCTCAAGCTGGCTCCGGTCGGGCCTCGAAACCCTTTTTGTCGGGGCTCTCGCGGCAAGTCTTGCGTATGCGGTCGGGGTTTTGTTGAAGGGAATAGCGGCTTAGCCCGTCAACCGTCGATAGATCGCGGGCATTCGTTCCGGCAAAGATAAAACATCATCGATTATCGTGTAGCCGACGTCGCCGTATAGGTCTTTAAGTTCGGCTTCGGATTCACGGTCAATCGTGATGCAGAACGGCGTGATGCCGCTGACCTTTGCTTCGGTCAGTGCTTCGCGGACGTCTTCGCGGGCGTAGCGCGCGTCGCCGTAGTCGTGGTCATACGGGCGCCCGTCGGTGAGTATTATCAAAAGTTTAGTGCGCGATTCCTGACGCAGTAGTTTTGCCGAGGTGTGCCGGATCGCCGCCCCGAGCCGCGTGTTGTTTTGAAACGAGATCCCACCGATCCGTTTTTCCACTTCATCGGAATACTTCTCATCGAAATCCTTCACGACGTAAAACTTCACATTTCGGCGGCCCTCGCTCGTGAACCCGTTTATTGAATAGACGTCGCCGACCGCTTCGAGCGCTTCACTCATCAGCACGAGGCCTTCTTTTTCGATCTCGATGATGCGGCGGCCCGGATAAGTGTACGGCTGCAGCGGATTTCGCGTGATGGTGCGCGCTGTAGATGAAGATTGGTCGAGTAAAAGTGAAACGGCGACGTCGCGCTGTTTTCGCAGCCGTTTTGTATAAATATTTTCCGATTGTCGTCCATCCGCACGTCGGTCGATGACGAAATCGACCAGCGCGTTGAGATCGTAGTCCTCGCCGTCGAGTTCGCGATTTATCTTTGTCAGGTTTTCCGGCTTCATTAACTGGAACTGATGTCGGATCGACGAGATCACACCGCGATAGCGCGCTCGTGCAAGTTCCACAAAGCCGCGGTCGCCTTTTTTCACACGCTTCTCTATCACCCGGCTCCAACCCACTCGGTAATCGTTTAGTTCGCGATCCCACTCGTCATACGAAAAAGCCTCCTCGTCCGCCTCAAGCGGCTGCTCAGGCATCTCGGTCTGCGTCCAGGCCTCCGACCCGCTGATGTCGTCTGGCTCACCCTCGTCGTCAAGGCTGTTCCACGCATTGAAAAGGTCCCGTAGGTCCTTGAGGTCCTTCGGCCGCTGGTCGCGTCTGGCCTGATCTTCTATCGAGGCCTCCTGAGAGTTTTCGTCGTATGCGATCTCGCTCTTCTCTTCGGTGTTATCTGATTCTGCTTGCTGCGAATTCTCCGGCGAAATGTTTTGAAACAACGAATAAATGCGACTCGTCGCAAACAATGAATCCGCGACCGATGGGATTGAAAATTGAGAATTGACAGTGGACAATTTGGAATCCGGTTTCGCATTGTCCATTGTCCATTGTCTATTTTCCATTTTCGGTCTCAGGTAACTATCTAAGACTGTCTCTATCTCCGAAACGATCTGCCCGTAAAAAGATCTCGCGTCGTCTGTCGCTCCCCCGCAAAGCGTGATCTGAAACAGCAGCTCGAACGGAACCTGATGAAGAGGAACATCGAAAATGAACGGACGATTTTTTCGCAATGTCTCCTGCATTAGATCGAGGTCCTTTCGAAGCCCCCGATATGCGTAGCGCAGCCGGCTATCGATCCGCGCGTTTTCCATTGTGGTAAAGATCTTGCGGGCGAGGCGAGGCTCTGGAAATACAGCAAGCACAGTTTTGTAGTCCGAATCGTCTGGCATTGATGTTTGCCTTTTCTTTATTTCTTCGCGCATCTCAGCGTCGGAAAGCGCTCGATCCCCTTTCTGAACCTCCTCGATGTAGCCAGCAAGCGAAAACGCATCGTCTTGATCCGCGGTCGCGGAATAGATGCTTGCCAGATCGGTGAACGCCGCCTTTAGCTCGTCGGTATCCTTTTCAAACGTCCCAAATTCGATCTGCCCGGCGCCGTACGCGGCAAGCACTTTGAACAAACGAAAGTCCATCTCGTCGGTATCAAATTCGGCAACCGAGGATGGAAGATAGATCATTTTCCCATCACCAAGGCGCGACTCCTGGGGCATTGCAGAAAGCGGAGCGATCTCGACTTCCCGCCCGGTAAGTGCCTCGATATACATGCGTAATACGGGCTGGACCGATTCCAAAAGCAGGCCGGTCCGCGTTTGCATCAGCAGTTCGTTCGACTGCCGCGTTTCAAGTGCGAAATAGCTCCGACGCATCTTGGCCGGTTCGCCCTCCAGTTTTTTTAGGCCGGTTTCGATCCATTGCTCGTACTGATCGAGCGACACCTTTCGAAGCGCAAACGTTGACGAACGAAAGGCTGCCAGTGCACTCTCACCATCGGTTTCTGCGATCTCTTCGGTTAGCCTTAATACTCGACGTATCGCCGCCGTCTTGATGCTTCCGTCCTGCTCGCCTTCAAGCTTTATCGCGCCGATCTGATCAACGAATTTCGGAGTCGACCGTAGAAAGGCTATCGTCACTGCATTTCCGTGGGCGGCGATCCTGGCCAGGATCGCACTCCATTCGTCAAACACATTCTCAAGACCTCGCATCACCGCCGCTCCGGCGGAAAGAAAATGCAGGGTAACGGTGCCCCCGTGTTCAATGACCCTGGAGGCCGCGTTCCCAAGTCGTCTAGCCTGCCCGGGCGTCAGTCCATTAAGAACAGACGGAAGGTTTATCCAAAGGTCCGCGGTCATTCCTCCGGTTCGATTTGCGAATTGTCCGGCAAGTTCAAGGTAGGTCTCGGCCGTTATTCGCTTCTCATCGCCAAACTCGGCAAATGCCGTGGCCAACGGCGGTGTCTTTAGCAGGAACTCCGAGCTGTGCTTCGCCGAGCGGTTGGCGATCTCCACACCAAGCCGGAGCACCTCGGTCAGGAGGTCGTCATCACCGATATCCGCCGCAAGCTGCGGCGCAAATTGAAATGTTTCAAGCGAGATCGAACTCGAAAGAACCAGCTGACGCGTACAGATCTTGAAAAGGTATTCGCGCGCTTTTTTTGGTAGATCGGCGAGGTGGGAGACG
>DATFEW010000364.1:0-10197 GCA_035250805.1 Pyrinomonadaceae bacterium | reverse complement strand
GGGCTGCTCCTGGAGGAGCATTTGGATTAAAAAGATTTCCAAATCCCGAAATGCCGAAAAGATCTTCATAATTCGTTAGCTGGATCGCAAGCCCGCTAGGATCATAAGGAACGCCCATAGTGTCCCATCTAACACCCAGATTCAGTGTAAAGTTAGGCCGTACGCGCCATTGGTCCTGAATATAGAGCGCGATGTCTCGTTGCTTGAACAACCGCGAACGTGTAAATCCCGGAACAAATCCGGATGTAGGGGATTCCACATTCAGAGTTTGTTGAGATGAGCTAAGATTTCCAACGATATTTGCAAAGAGGTTTCTTGCGGCCGTTCGGATAGTCGAGCTCGAATTTGGTAAGTCGGTATCATCGATACCACCAGTGTTATGGCTGGGCGTACCGAGGGTGTACGTCTGGGTAATACCAACATCATTAAAGGTATCGGCGAATATTTGCTGATAATCGGCACCCATTTTGAACACGTGATTTCCTTTGGTCCAGGTAAAATTATCACTGATCTGCCAAACTTGGGTGTCGCGTCCCTGCTTCTCAAAGGGAAACGCACCGTTAAATGGAACCGGATTCGTGATACCGGGGAAAATGATGATCGGTTCTGTAGGATCGAAGTCCAACAAGAATCCGACCGGTGCCCATTGCTTTCCAACACGGAACACATTTGTCTTGTCGCTTCCGAAGTTCGACACCAGCGCTCCG
The DNA here is from genome assembly GCA_035250805.1 of Pyrinomonadaceae bacterium. Lineage (GTDB taxonomy): Bacteria > Acidobacteriota > Blastocatellia > Pyrinomonadales > Pyrinomonadaceae > OLB17. The sequence continues at coordinate 9,490 of DATFEW010000364.1, read as the reverse complement.
GTGACCAGCCACCTCGGGCCACCCTGAAAGGCATTAACCCCGCCGGGGAATGGCGCTTCAAGGCCGTTGAAGGTGTCGGGCGACAGTATGTTTTCAAAGTAGTTCAGGATGAACTCAAGCTTGTGCGAACCGAGCGGGCTATCCGAAACCAATTGATGGTCATAGCGTCCAACGTACTTATCGTTGTTGCTGACGCCGGTCACATTGTAACGAAAACCCGCCAGGTTAAACCCGTCACCAACATCGTTGTTATTCGGCAGCGGAATATTGTTGATGATGCCCATCGTCAACGGATTCAAGGCGTTTTGGGTGCCGATAGCGAGCAGATCTATAGTCTGTACTCCCGCGGTGCAACCCTCAACGGGCGGTTGCGAGCAATCCCTGTTGTATCGGAAGATACCTTGCCGTGCGTCAGCGGTCATCACGGTTCGATTTCGCGTTGCGGAGAAATTGTCCCGAAATCCTTCATACGCAAAGAAAAAGAAGGCCTTATCCTTTCCATTCCATATCCTTGGACCGCCCTCGCCGAACGCCGGGAAATAGATCGGGCCGCCGATATCGAAGCCAAAGAAATGCTGGTTCTGTCTAGGCCTTGGGGTTCCAAGAGCGTTGTTAAAGAATGAATTGGCCTGCAGGGCGTCATTGCGGTTCATATAAAATGCGCCGCCGTGAAACTCATTCGATCCGCCGCGTGTAACCAGTGTCACCTGGCCTACACCGCGTCCCTGGTCCGAGCCGACCGTTCCAGTGGTCATGCTGAATTCGGCTGTTGAGTTCAGGGATGGAGTGCTGATGGCAAACAGCGAACTCGTCTTGACGAAGTTGTCCATCGCGTTAATGCCATCCTGCGTCACATTTGTTGCTGTCTGTCGTAAACCGGCGATAGAGGATCCGCGAACGTTGTCGCCCGTCACGGCAATACCTGCCTGGAGACCCGCAAGTTCCAATGGATTGCGTGTAGGCAAAGGCAGATCCTGGACCTGGCGAGTATCGATAACGTTTGTCAGTGAGGGACTCGATGTATTAATAACGTCCTGGCCGGTGGTGACCGTGACGACCTCGGTTTCAAGTCCGATCTGAAGTCCGACGTTGATTGTCGTGTCAACTGAGACCGAGACGGCAACGTCGGAATGAACCGACTTCTTGAAGCCTTTGATCTCTACTGTAACGGTGTAATTTCCCGGGCTGAGCTGCTGGAACGAAAAAACACCGTTGTCACTGGTGGTACTCCTACGTTCCTCACCTGTAGCGTTGTTCTTAACTGTAACAGTGGCTCCGGAGACAATTGCGCCCTGCTGGTCGGTCACTGTTCCGGATAGTGATCCGGTAGTTTGAGCTTGGACAGCTATCTGGCAAATAAACATAACCAGAGCAGCCACCAAGAATAGCGTGAACTTTCTCATTTTTTCCTCCTGCGTTTTATTCCTACGAGCGTCTATTTCTGATCGAAAACGAAGATATACAATAAGTTCGGCGTAGTGTTATGAACCGCTCGAAAAACAAATGCAGGAATATAGGTGCAATTACTCGATTACCTTGCCCCCTTGATCAATGTTGTGACTGTTTATATAACAGGAACCCTGAAATTCACGCAAATCTAATGCCAACAAATCGAGACCGGACTTCCGGCAGGCCAATGAGTGGTTTCACGCATACGCTGTTAACAATTGCTTCGTCTGGAACGGGGGTAAAAATCGGCAGATCCCCAAATAAAGCTGGGGCTGGAATCCGAAAACATGTCGTTTTTTCGGATATAATCCAATTTTTTGGACAAAACTTATTTGTTAGATAAAGCCAGCTTATCTGGGTCCGTCAACCGTGCGCTGGGGTCGCAGGTTGCGGTCGGGTATCGCGGTCAGCGGCTTGTGTTAATGTCAAAAAGACCGAAGCTGCTCTCAGTTTGGTTTCAGTGTCGACTTCGATGATTCTCCCAGATCGGTTCGCCACTGCTGCACCGCCGCGCGCAGCTTGTCTGCGTCCGGAGCGTTCGGTGTCAATTTGAGATAGGCCTCTATTGATGAGATCGCGCGTTTCTTGTCTCCACGCGAGGCGTAGATTATGGCAAGTATGCGGTGGGCTTCCTTTAGTTCCTCCCCGCCTTTAGTTAACGCAAAGACGAGCTCCTTTTCGGCTTCATCGAACTGGCCAAGATTAGCGAGCGCCTGACCCAGGAAGTAATGTGCCACGGGGTTTTCAGGTTCCTTTTGTACTGCCGTTCGCAAGACGGTAGCGGCATCTGAATATCGCTTAGCAGTAAAAAGAACAATGCCTCGATTGAGCAATGCCGCAAACGCATCCGGCGTGATCTTTAGAGCGGCACTTAATGCTTCGTCTGCCTTATCCAGTTCGTTTAGGCCCAAATACAATACTCCGAGTTCGCTGTAAGCCAACATGAAAGTCGGATGTGCGGCAATTGCCAGCTTCAATTCTTCAACGGCACCGCGGCGATCACCGTCCTTAGCCAGTTTCTGCGCGTTTTGAAAATGGTCCAGAGCCTGTTTCGGAACACTTGCGAGGGCCGAATGTAAGACACCCGGTTTGCTTTCGCTCGACGACTTCGACGTAAGTCGAACGCTCAACGAATACGTCTGTGGCGGTGAACCCCGAAGCTGGACGATATCGACTGGCTGCCTGAAAGGCTCGAATTCCTTCTCCTTGTCGATAACGATCGTGTAGTTCCCCCCGGGTACGCCTTGAAAGATGAAATTGCCATAATCGTCGGTCATAGAGGTTCGGTCGCCGCGTGTCGCGGTCGAGAGACGCACCTGGATCCGACGCGTAAGCCGGGATCCCGATGGACCGTAAACTGTGCCGGTGATGGTATTATTGCCCCCTAATCCGGAATCCATCCCTTCACCGGGCACGATCTGACCAGCCACCGTTCCAGCCACAAACGTCAAAGTTACGATCAGGCAACAAAATCGACCAGGTAATCGCGAACTCATTACTTCATTCCTCCAACAAAACATTTTTAGGGTGCATACGTCGATCTTATGATAAAGGCGTTGCCGTTCCCGACAACGCCTACAAGGTAATACGCTTGCGCGAAAGCCGGCTTGCCGATCTTCCGCTGTCTATCAAAACCGAATACTTCCGGTAAAGTGAATATTTCGCTCATTGCCGCTGGTGGCAGTGATGCGTCCGAACGACGCTGAGTCAAACGTCTGATTGCCGAAAATAAAATTCGGATGGTTCAAGATATTGATGAACGTCGTTTTCAGCTCAAATCGTACGCGCTCCGTTATCGGGATACGCTTTGTAAGACTCATGTCGATGTTAAAGAAGGGTGGCCCATTGAGGCTGTTGATCGGGAAGTTCCCGAACTCGCCCGGAGCCGGTGACACCAGATTGACAGATTGAAGTTGATCGATCATCGCCGGGTCGATGAAGAATACACCATCAGGCGTTTTGAAGATGCCAGTATGGCTCTTGAATTCTTCGAAGGTCATTCCGACCAACTGAGCGGGTGCGGCGCCGGCATTAAAGTTGTTGAACGTGGTGCGATTAGAAACGACGTACCACGGAGGCCGCGATGCCCAGGTAACAATTGTACCGATCGACCATCCGCCAATGACCCGGTCGACAAACCCACCGGCATCGCTAAGGAATGGTCTTCCTCGACCGAACGGAAGCTCGTAAACCGCATTCGCAACGAACCTGTGGGTCTGGTCCTGGCTCGAGCGTGTGTAATCAAGCGATTTGTCACGCTGGGTCCGGAAACTGGTCAGATCGCTTTGGTTGTTGCCTAGCGCAGCCGGCGCATCGGTCAATGCTTTACTGAACGTATAGTCCGCCTGGAACTGCAGGCCGTCAGAGAATCGTTTTCTAAGTTCAACAACGAATGAATGATAGTTCGACATCGAATCGTTGCTGAGCAGCCTCGCAAACGCCGCATTCGGGTTAACGACGAAGAAGTTCGAAGGGATCCCGAGGGCAACATTTTCTCGATTTGCTCTATAGGTGTTGCTAAAAGCAAGTGTCGAGGCGAACGACCCGACGTTGTTCGCGTTTAGGTTGCTTCTAAATGTCGAGCTACGCCAAGCACTCGTGCTCGTGTTCGAAAATCCGTTAAAGAATCTGCTAAGGATGGGAAGCGGAATGGTACCAGCCGCGCCGCCGTGAGCGGGATCCGCAAAACTGCCGCCGCCGTTCAAAGCAAGATTGATCTGCGCGTTGAGGAACTCCTGCAAGAAACCATTTTCGAAAATATTAACCTCGTTATAGTCAACGGCGCGCCATACCTTTACGGCATGGTTACCCACATATCGAAATTCGATGGCGGTATCCTTAAAGATCTCGCGTTCAAATCCGATATTCCATTGCTGGACGTACGGGATCTTGAGATTCGGATCTATCGCCCATACGCCGTTTGTCGAACTAACCAGGTTATTGTCTCGGTCGGTCCTGGGGATCTCGAACGTAGGCGTTACGAGGGGCACTCCCGCAGCCGTCAATACCCCTGTCGGCGTCGTATTGGATGCCGTTTGGATCAAGCCCGCATTTGTCGTACCGACGCCAAGGGCATTACTGATAACGGTAAAGCCGTCGTGAAGGTAGCTCATCGAGTAGCCGAGTCGGATCGAACTCTTACCCGATTCGCCAAACAGGAACTTGCCAAACCCGCTGCTAAAATTAGGCGACCAAGCCAGGCCGATAAAAGGGGCAAAGTTGTTCCAATCGTTGTTGTAAAGCGATCGACCAGTGTCGCCGCTTACGAAGTCTAAAACCCCGACGGGCGGTGCCGCGCCGGCCGGCGCATTAGGGTTAAAGATGTTTCCACGGCCTGAAACACCCCAAACCTGGTCCGCGTCGGTCAATTGGATCGCCAATCCATTAGGGATCGTCGGTACCCCGAGGAATTCCCAGCGAACACCGAGGTTCAGGGTCAAATTCGATTTCACCCTCCATTGATCCTGAACGAACAGCGCAAAATCCTGCTGTTGGAAAAGCCTTGATCGAGTAGCACCCGGCACAAAGCCGGAGGTAGGGTCAACCACGTTGAATGTAGCAGCCGACGAAGCCAGGTTTCCCACGATGTTCACGTATACCGAAGTCGCACGTCCTAGATCGGAATCTGTGCCACCAGGCAGATCGTCGACTGTAAAGCCGCTGGGATTTGCCGAATTGGTGCCAATGGTGATCGTCTGATTGATGCCGGCATCATTGAATGTGTCGGCAAGTATCTTTTGATAGTCGCCGCCGAACCGGAACAAGTGATTGCCCCTTGACCACGCCACATTATCGGTAAACTGATCAACTGTTGTTTCGCGACCTTGCGACTGGAACGTATTTTGTGGATTCGTTATGCCAGAAAACAAAATATACGGCTCCGTGGCATTGCTGTCACGCAGAAACCCGACGGGAGCCCATTGTCTTCCCCATCGGAAAACGTTAGTAATTGAGCTTCCGAAGTTAGAAACCAACGCTGCAGTGAGTAGATACCGCTTAGATTCCTGAAAAGCGTTGATACCACCTATAAAGGGTGCCTCGAGGCCGTTGAAAGTATCAGGCCCAAGGAAGAAGTCGGCCTTGTTGAAGACGAACTCTAATTTGTGTGAACCGAAACTTGAGTCCTTTACGAGGTGATGATCGTATCGGGCGACGTATTTGTCGTTAGGATCCGATCCATTAACATTGTAGCGGAAGCAGGAAATGTTGTAGGTGTCATTGGCGCCACAGTTTGTGTTATTCGGCAGCGGTGTCGAGTTGATCAAGGCCATCGTGATCGGGTTAAAAGCATGTTCATCTCCGATCGCCAACAGATTTACCGACAAAGAGCCGCCCGGGCCGTAACGAAAGATGCCCTGCCGGGCCGTTTCCGTTAGCACCGTACGATTTCGCGTCGTCGAAAAATTCTCTCGAAACCCTTCGTACGAGAAGAAGAAAAATGCCGTGTCCTTACCGCTCCAGATGCGCGGTCCACCCTCACCGAATGCCGGGAAGTAAACGGGTCCCCCTATATCAAACCCGAAGAAGTTCTGGCGAAGAAGTTCTCGCTCGACACCATCGGCATTATTGAAGAACGTGTTAGCGTTGAACGCGTCATTTCGATGCAGCCAGAAGACGCCACCATGCCAGTCGTTCGAACCGCTCTTGGTAACGAGATTCACCTGGCCAACTCCTCGACCGGCATCCGAACCGACCGTTCCGGTGGTGATACTGAACTCGGAAACCGAGTTAAGTGATGGCGAGCTGATAGCAAAGAACGAACTCGTTTTCACGTAGTTATCCATTGCATTGATGCCGTCCTGAGTAACGTAAGTTGACGTTTGCCTTAACCCTGCCACCGATGATCCGCGAACATCGGTTCCGGTAACCGCGATCCCAGCCTGCAGGCCCGCAAGTTCAAGTGGATTTCGGGTTATCAACGGAAGATCGGTAACCTGTCTCGTGTTTATTACGTTCGTGAGAGTGGGGCTTGACGTATTGATGACATCCTGGCCCGTAGTAACCGTGACAGTTTCCCCTGAAAGGCCGATCTCGAGCTTCGCGACCAGTTTTGTATCAACCGACACCTCGACCTGAATGCTTGGAAACACGGCTCTTTTGAAGCCGCGATTCTCGATAGTTACCGAATATATGCCCGGCTGCAGCTGCGAGAATGTGAATATACCGCTGCTATTGCTCGTAACTGTACGTTCCTCACCAGTAGCAGTGTTTTTCAAGGTTACTGTTGCACCGGCAACGATCGCCCCCTGCGGGTCTGTTACTTCGCCCGTCAAAGAACCTGTGGTCTGCGCATTGGCTGTAAACTGGATTATAAACATAACCAGAGCAGCCACCACGAACTTAGTGAACTTTCTCATTGTTTCCTCCTAATTTGAAATAATGCCTAGTAAGCCGGATGCATGCGCGGTTCGCTTCCCGTTTGAGACCGTTGCTCGAGCGACACGATAACCAAGCAAGAAATGAAGAAGATGAAACAAGGAATTTCTCGCAAACTTTATGCCGAAATATTTAATTCGTCGGAGTGCCTTCGAATCAAAAATCGGGGCTTGAGTGTTTTCACTTACGCCGCGTAAGTGACATCACTCAATGGTTTACTTTTACTCGTAGTAGACTGGTAGTAATGGGAATTCGCGGGAAAATGATCCTTCTGGTTGGAGGGACGGTTGTCGCCTTCGGGGCTCTTAGTTTGCTTGGCTTGTACAGGTTTTGGAGCATAACACGAGAACGTATGGATGACGTGTTGGTGAAACGCGTGGAAGCATCTGCCCTTGCGTACGATCAATGGATAGAATCACAGAAACGGCAAACAATAGTGCTAGCCTCTGCGTTGAATGGGTCCCGTGAAAATGTCGAATTCAAGAACTTGGATCTGCAAACATTATCGACTAAGATCGACCACTTCGATGGGTTGTTCTTTATCGACGCTTCCGGTTCTGTAGTCCAATCTAGTGTCGACTCGCTTCCTCTCCAGCCCGACACAGTCACGCGGTTGCTCGAAGCAACAAAAAAGGAAAAAACACCGGTCTTAGCGACCTATGAGGGCGATGCGCACGAATTTACGAGGCTTTTTGTTGCAGCCCCAACCGCGGGGGGAGGCGCCGTTGTAGTACAGATCGATGGTAACCGGTTGGGCGAGGTCTTTGACGACATTCGATTGTCTGAGGGGTCCGTTGTATCCGTTTTTGACCCGGAGGGTAATGTGCTTTATCGACGGGCTGGTACGGACAGGTCATTCGATCCGCGTGTTACGAGTAAGGGACTGGTCGATTCGATCCGCGAGAAACCTTATACGATCACCGAGGACTTTAGTCCGCATGATGGAATAAAAAGGGTCTACGGAGTTGCGAGGGCCGGCGACGGTGAATCGATCGTTGCGATCGGCCAGGCCGCCGATCGGTACTATTCGCCCCTCTGGAACGGTCTCTATCAACGAATTGCGATCGCGGCCCTGATCATGATCGTTTCAGTCGCGACCACACTTCTAGTGGCGATCAGCATAGTCGGGCCGATACGGATGCTTCAGAAGGCGACAAGCGCATTCGCGTCCGGGGACCGAGGGGCAAGAGCGAAGACCAACGCATCGGGTGAGCTTGGCGAGCTCGCCCGCGGATTCAACACTATGGCGGAGCAGATCAATGCGAGGGAAGACAGCTTGAGAGAAGCGGATAGACTGAGGTCGGAGTACGTCAGCAGTGTTTCGCACGAACTAAAGACACCATTAACCACGATCAAAACCCTTACTCGTGTTTTAGAGTCCAACGATTCAACAGAGGAGGACAGAAGACAGTATTTACGTATGATCGACGCCGAATGCGACCGTCAGATCGGTTTTGTCTCTGACCTTCTAGATGCCGCGGTGATCGAGGGCGGCAATGTCGAGATCGAGCTAACGAATGTCGAGTTACCCGCTGTTCTAAAGGAAGCGATGAATAGTGAAAGGTCAGCGGCGATAACTAAGGATCTTCAACTTGTATTGGAGTCGGTAAACGGCGTGCCGTTGATCAACTCTAACTCGAACTCGCTTGTCAAGATCTTTCGTATCTTGATCGAAAACGCTATCACGTACTCGCCCGCCGGTTCGCAGGTCCGTGCTTCGACAAGCTTGTACGATAGCGAAATCGGGGTTAGTATCTCTGACTGCGGGTGTGGTATTGATGATTCGGATATGCCCTTCATCTTCAACAAGTTCTACCGAGGGAAGAAACGAATCGAAACGGAATCGAACGGAAATTCCAACGGAGTGGGCCTTGGTCTATTTATTGCACAGGGACTAGCTGCCCAGATCGGTGGACGGATCGAGGCCGAAAACCGTCCTGCGGGGGGTGCCACTTTTACAGTATTCGTTCCCATCGAAAACAGATCAGCCAATGGCTCATCGAATTTTACTGGTTGACGACGAACCGAAACTGCTAACAGCTGTCGCCGCGTTCTTGCGCAATGAGGGCTACGACGTCGAGACGGCGCGAAGCGCAAAGGACGCACTCATAGCTATGTCCAGAACGCTTCCTGACCTTATCGTAAGTGACGTGAGGATGCCGGTCATGTCAGGGTATCAATTTGCAGCGCATATTCGGGCGACGCCGCGAACCGAGTTGATCCCGATCGTATTTTTAACAGTTAAGGACGAACTCCAGGACCGCCTTGAGGGTTTTCGAATTGGAATAGACGCGTATCTCACAAAGCCGTTCGAACCCAGGGAACTCGCCGCCGTTATTGCCAATATACTCCATCGGATCGATAGGACCCACGCTTCGATCGCCGACTTGGTCGGATCCGAACCCGGTGAGATCGAGATCGAATTCCATGATGAGGATCTTACTCCCGCCGAGATCTGGATCGCCGAGCGCGTAGCTGAAGGGTTAAGCAACAAGGAGATCGCGAAATTGAGAGACTTAAGTGTTCGAACGGTTGAAAACCACATCAGTAGGATCCTTGCCAAGAAGAAGTTTGTTAATCGAGTGGAGATCGCACGCGTCGTGTTGGAAAGAAAGATGTGACTTTATCGGGCCTCGATACTAATCCCGGGTCCCTATTCGGTTCG
>DATFEW010000348.1:0-2380 GCA_035250805.1 Pyrinomonadaceae bacterium | reverse complement strand
AGCAAGGGCGTAATGAACAACTCAGGAAACTATAGCCCTTTTTGTATCATCTATGTTTAGTTATGAAATTTTGCTCTTTCGCATTTCTATTAGCTCTTGTGTTGTGCATTCCTGCAGACGCACAACGCAACGTAACTCCAGCGATCGAACGTGACCCCGTCCTTGAAAAGGACGCCAAGCACAATCTTGATGTCGCGTGGCAGGCATTCAAGCCATTGAAACGCGCCTACAAGCAGGTCATTTTCCGGTTCGAGGAGACCTACGCCGCTTATCCAGACTTTTCGAAGATGGATGAATTTCTGTATCTTGCAGGAATGGCGAGCTATTATCTCTCCAAGAATGAAGGACGCCAAAAGGTGAACCTGAGCTTACCAAAAGAAAAGGACAAGTTCGCACCGCAAAAGCTTCGTGAGGACGCCGAAGCCTATCTCGCCAAAATGCTAGAACTAAATCCGGCAAGTCCGTACAAGGACGATGCCGAAAAGACGCTTGCAGAACTCAAAGGCGGTAAATGAACCTAAACCAGGTTACGATCTACACGGAAAAGCCAGTTGAAACGGTCGAGTTTCTTGAAAAGCTCGGCCTTCTTCGTATAGTCGATTCCCTGCCTCGATATGCTCGCCTTGAATGCCCGGATGGCGACTCTACGCTTTCGATACAGTCAGCCGAGAACGTCGTCGTTACCAACAACATCGTTTTGTATTTCGAATGCGACAACCTCGATGCCGAGGTAGCCCGCCTCAAATCGCTCGGACTCGTATTTGACGAAGACCCAACCGACCGCGACTGGCTCTGGCGCCAGGCTTATCTGACCGACCCGAACGGTAATCGCATCTGCCTGTTTTACGCTGGTGAGAATCGCAAAAACCCGCCATGGCGTGTAAAATCCTAAGTAGTCAGTAGTCAGAATCCAGAAGTCAGAATTTCCCACCGATTTACCTTCTGAATTCTTCATTCTGAATTTTGAGTTCTAAATCTTATGTCCCTAACAGTTGTTGGTTCTGTTGCCTTTGATGCGTTGGAAACGCCGTTTGGGAAACGCGATAAGGTGCTTGGAGGTGCGGCAACGCACTTTGGTTTATCGGCGAGCTTTTTTACAAAGGTAAACGCCGTCGGCGTGGTCGGCGGCGATTTTGGCGATGATGAATGGGCAGTATTCAAACGTCACGCCATCAACACCGACGATATCGAGATCGTGCCCGAGGGCAAAACGTTCTTTTGGAGCGGCCGGTACGATTACGATATGAACTCGGCACAGACGCTGGATACACAACTCAACGTATTTGAGACGTTCGAACCGCATCTTTCGGAAAATTCGAAGGGTGCGAACCTGTTGTTCCTCGCAAATATCCAACCGACCCTACAATTAGGCGTTCGTGAACAATGTAAGAACGCAGAGTTCGTCGCTATGGACACGATGAACTACTGGATCACCTCTACTAAGAATGATCTCACCGCGACGATCAAAGCGGTTGACTGTATCATTATCAATGACGCCGAAGCGCGACAGCTGACCGACGAGCCTAGTATCTACAAAGCGGCGAAAAAGATCATGGATCTTGGTCTCAAGGCGGTGGTCATCAAACGTGGCGAGTACGGCGCCACCCTCTTCACCAAAGATGCCTATTTTGCGGCCCCGGCGTATCCACTGGAAAGCGTCTTCGACCCGACCGGTGCCGGCGACACTTTTGCGGGCGGTTTTATGGGCTACCTTGCATCGCAAAGAGAGATCACCGACGACACCATGCGGCGAGCGATGATCTACGGATCGGTGATGGCATCATTCAACGTCGAAAAGTTCGGCACTGAGCGGGTTGATGAACTCGACTATCCCGAAATAAACCAACGGTTTGCAGACTTCAAGCGGATGACCCATTTTGATGACATCCCCTTCGAACGAACCGCTGCGGCGTAAGATTTAATGTCGAAGCAGATGGACAATTCGCTGGTTTCCTTTTCGCGGCCCGTGTCCGTTACTCCGCAATTGTTTCTTAGCGCTGCCGTTCTTCTTTTACTGATCGGAGGGCTCATTTACGCGATCTCGATCGCTCAATGGCCGATCGTCGCGATCTTTGCCATTTCCGCCATCGCCCTTGTTGCATACACCTGGTTTTCCGTCGATCAATTTCGGCGCCTTGGCGCAGCACACGAACAGAGTCGGATCGATTGGGTAGCCGCTTTGCCCGAGATCCAGCGACAGCATCTGAACGTTGAGGTCCTTGAGCTCTCGAAAGTTTTGGAGATCGATACCGAGCAGGTAAGCGATCTTCAATCCGCATATCTTGTTGCTGAAGATCTCGCGCTGCGCCAGATCCAACAGGAGGAAAACGTGCCGCTCCTGCGACACGTGAGCGTCAGCGAAGTGCCGTTCGACGCGGTG
>DATFEW010000321.1:0-6267 GCA_035250805.1 Pyrinomonadaceae bacterium | reverse complement strand
GGATCGCATCATGTCCTTTGAGAATGATCTCGCCGCTCGGCAGAGCGTATGCGACCGAATCGGGACTATAAGCCTTAAGGATCCCGTCCATGCGTCGTGCGTTGTATGCGTCAACCAACGACTGGGCCACCTCTTCAGGTGTCTTCTGAACAGTTTGGCCAGAAACGAAAATACCCACACAAAGCATAATGGCGGCATGCGCTGCGATCATCTTAAGTTTCATTCGCGAGTCTCCTAGATCGTGTTTTTATCTAACTATTCTCTTACGACACGGGCCAATGCGGAACGCCGCATATAGTAAGGGACCTAACTAGCAAGTTATACGACAATCAACCCACCTTGGTTGCCCATTCACGTGTAACACGTGCCATTTCAACGAATACATCCTCGTTCGATTTGCGGGTTTTCTTGAGTACCTTGTGGCTGTGATTGCCAGTATCGATCAGGTGCAGTGTCGCGTTCTTTCCCAATTTTTTCACGATCGGTAGAAACAGATCAAGGGTCAAGAATTCATCACGCGACCCGGAAAGAAACAGCATCGGTATTTTGATTTTCGCTAGATGCTCCGCACGTTTCGTGTCCGGCCGTCCGGGCATGTGCAGCGGAAACGAAGAAAAGACCAAACCCTTGACGCCTTCGATCGGTTCTTCACTCTGTGCCGTCGATGTCATCCGCCCGCCGAACGAATGTCCGCCGGCAAGGAGCGTGAGATCCGGCGCCGCCTCATGCGCAGCTTTTACGGCATTTCGGATCGTCTCGACACATATAGCCGTCGAATTCCTGGACGTGCCGTGCTCGGAATAAGGAAAGTTGTACCGAAAGGTGGCAATGCTCTGTTCAGCCAGCGCCTCCGCAATCTTTTGCGTCGTCGCATGCCGCATGTTTGTACTCGCACCGTGCCCAAACACCAGCAAATGCATCGCACCCTCTGGCCGCATTAGCAATGCGGAGACCTCGCCCTTTTCGGGCGTGGCCAGAAATCTTGATTCCTTCTCCACGCCTATTGTGCCAAGGTCGCATCGAGAGATATGTCAGCTCCGGCGAGTACCTTGGAGACCGGACAATTTTCCTTTGCGCTTTTAGCGATAGTTTGAAATTCCTCGTCCGAGATATTCGGAACCTCCGCAGATGTGACGAGATCAATATTCGGAATCATAAAGGCTTCGCCCTGTTTTTCGAGTTTAACTGTCGCCTTTGTCTCGACACTAACAGGTTCAAAACCCGCCTTCCCAAGCGATGCTGTAAGCGCCATCGTAAAACAGCCTGCGTGTGCCGCGGCGATCAACTCTTCGGGATTTGTTGCTTTCGTATCGTCGCCGAATCGAGAATTGAAAGAATAGGCTCCTTCAAACGCGCCGCTTCCGAGCTTTACGGAGCCGCTGCCGTCTTTGAGATTGCCATTCCACTTTGCTTCAGATGTCCTATTGATCGACATTCTACCCTCCTAAATTGTTGTTCAAAACTCTTCGAACGGTCATTAATGAAGCTGCTTTGCAAGCCATTCGGTGACCGTCCGGACAGCGTCGGCGCTCATTACCATCGGTGCCGGGAGCTTCGAATAGTTGCCGGGGAATCCGTCGGCGTCTTCTACAAAAAGATGATTGAGTCCAGGCAACACACGCGCGGTCACGTCCTTGTTGCCGCCCTCTTTGAACGCGGCCTCCTGTAACGCAACCTGTTCGGGCACGGCCTGCTTGTCGTTCGAACCGGTAAGGATCAAAACCGGAGTTTTTACCTTACGCATATTTGCGGCCGGATCGATCGTCAGGAAGTACTTCATCCACGGATCGGCGGCCATCATGCCTTCAATTCTCGTTGGGATGGCGGCTATCATCTCGGCGCGTTTTTCGGGAGTGAGCTTAGTGTCGTGGTCGTAGATGTTCTTGATCTGAAAAGCGAGCGCGCTTCGCGGAGGCTCTGCGACCCCGGCGAGTAGCACGATGGCCTTTAGATCGGGTTCTTTCGCAGCTACTATCGGCGCGATCACTGCCCCCTCGCTGTGGCCAAGCACCCCGAGATGGTCAGGCCGGATCTCAGGGCGCGTACGCAAATATGCAAGTCCCGCGCGTATGTCCTCGGCAAAATCGGCGCTTGTCGAACCCTTGAACGTGCCGCCCGATGCCCCCGTGCCGCGGTCGTCCATACGCAGCGAAGCGATTCCTCGGCGCGCGAGAGCATCCGCGAGCACGCGGAATGGTTTATAACCTCCGAACCCGAGATTACTGTCTCGGTCCTGCGCTCCGGAGCCGGAAATGGTGACGATCGCGCCGACCGGCTTTGCCTTGCTCGCCCCTTTTGGCAGCGTAAGCGTACCTACAAGCGTGTGGCCCATCGGCGTTTTCACCTGCACTTCTTCCGCAGTGTATGGTGCGTCGGCCGGCGCCGAATAGTCCGGTTTGGGCTTTGGTGTCGGACTCGGAGTTGGTGTCGCGGTCGGCTTTTCCTCAGCTCGCTTGAAGGTAAGCGGGATCGCCTGCCCGCCCTGAGTGAAATTGCCAACCAACTCCGTCCGTTCCTTGTTCAGGACGGCTTCGTAGAGGATCCCGGCGGTCTTCACTTCCATGCGCACGTCGTCGCCGTTGAGCGTGACCGTATCGAACGGTACGGTAGCTCCCTGATCCAGGCTTTCAAACTTTCCTGCGTAGGCACCCGCGTCCGACTTCGTGATCGTCACCAATATGCGGAGCTTCTGCGCACCCGCCTCCAACGTACCGTTCCAAGAGCCCTCAAGGCCCTTTGCAGGTGTCTGAGCAAAGACCTGAAATGACAGGCAAACGAGAAACAACAACATCAACAAGCTATTTTTCATATTTCTTCTAGATATAAGAACTTCTAAGGTTAAATGCAAAAATGGGTTAGATGCGAAAATTCTTCTTCAAGCCCTGCCAAACTTCCGAATATTCGTCCTGCAGTTCGGCGGAGTCCATAGCGAACTTCGTCGGGCGGATTATGTAGCGCGATTCGAACATAAACGCGAGCGTGCCGGAAAGCTTCTGGGGTTTTAGATCAGCGTTCGATGCCTTTTCAAATGCATCGAGATCCGGGCCGTGGGCCGACATCTGGTTGTGTAGAGACCCGCCGCCAGGCACGAACCCTTCTTCCTTGGCGTCGTACCGGCCGTAGATCAAGCCCATGTATTCGCTCATCACGTTTCGGTGGTACCACGGCGGGCGAAACGTGTCTTCGGCAACGAGCCAGCGATCGGGGAAAATGACGAAATCACAATTAGCCACACCCGGTTCGCTGCTCGGCGATGTCAGTACCGTAAAGATCGATGGATCGGGATGATCGAACGAGACCGAGCCGATAGTATTGAACCGCGTTAGATCATAAAGATATGGGACGTAATTGCCGTGCCACGCAACCACGTCAAGCGGTGAATGATCTGTCTCACACGTCCAAAGATTCCCACCAAACTTCGCGATGATCTCGTGGGGGCCATCCTTATCCTCGTACCAGGCGACCGGCGATTTAAAATCGCGCGGGTTAGCCAAACCATTTGCTCCGATAGGCCCGAGATCGGGAAGGCGAAACTGCGCCCCGTAATTCTCACATATATAACCCCGAAGCTCTTTGTCATCAGGGTGAGGCTCTATCTTAAATTTCAGCCCGCGCGGAATGCAGACCACCTCACCGGCGCCTGCTTGCAAGTAACCAAGCTCGGTGAAAAATCCGATGCGCCCTTTCTCGGGCACGATCAACATTTCCCCATCGGCGTTGTAAAAGTAGCGATCGCCCATGCCCTTGTTAAAGGCATAGATGTGAACCGCCATTCCGAGTTGCGAATACGAGTCGCCATTACCCGCGATCGTCGTTATGCCATTAACAAAATCCGTAGGTTCGCTCGGGACCGGCAGCGGATCCCATCGAAGTTGGTTCGGTGTGGTTGCAATCTCATCAAACGGCGACGATCTAAAAAGCGACGGCGTGTCAGTAGCCCGACCGTCAGGCAGAGCGCGTCGATATGGTTGAAACGGCTTATGTAATACGGAAGGCCGAATGCGATATGTCCACGTCCGCTTATTCGTTGCACGCGGTGCTGTAAACGCGGTACCCGAGAACTGCTCCGCATACAACCCTAACGGCGCTTTCTGCGGTGAATTCAGTCCGACCGGCAGCGCACCTTCGACCGCCTCGGTCGCAAACTCGTTTCCGAAACCTGTTTGGTATTTGGGGTCCATTATCTTTGTCGGCTGTACGACCGAATTACTGGGAAAAAAGGCATACTATTGCTGCCTGAGTTTTTGAAAGATTAGCATAAGTTATGTGCCTCCTTTAACCGAAGGCTTTAGCCTGAGGCCTGGCGGCACGGTAGATACTCCTAAAGTACTAAGGGAACTTACTTTCTCAGGAAAAAAGGACCTGTTTAAACGGAGGATGAAGATAATGAATATTGCCAGGGGCGTAGTTGCAGCGATCCTATTATTTTTTGTCACCTGCATCGCGGGCCAGGATACTGATAAATTGCCACCGTCGATTCGTACGAGCGGCGAGGCGATCGTTATGGTACCGCCGGACAGAGCTCAGATCGACATCGGCGTGACCACGCAGGCAAACACTTCGCAGGCCGCGGCCGCGGAAAATGCGAAAAAGCTCGAAGCTACACTTACACGTCTCCGGCAATTACTGGGCCCCACCGCCGACATCAAAACTATCAGCTATACACTTTCTCCAAATTATCGATATCCGAGGGAAGGCGGCGAACCGTCCATCACAGGCTACACCGCCACCAATATTGTGCGCGTTACGATCGACGATCTGGACCAGGTCGGAAAGGCTATCGACGCCGCGACGCAGGCAGGCGCGAATCGGATCCAGAGTCTTCGATTTACGCTAAAAGACGAAAGAAGCGTTCAGGCGCGTGCGCTACGCGAAGCGTCGGCAAATGCTAGACGCAAGGCTGATGTACTCGCTGCTGCATCGAACCTGACAGTCGTTCGCGTCCTGTCGATCGTGGAAAGCAGCCCGGCCGTTTTCCCGGTGCACGATGTCGCGTTCGCACGGACCGAAACAGTGGCTACGCCGATACAGCCGGGTAATATCGAAGTCCGGGCGACTGTCGTGATGACCGTAGAGGTGAGATAAAATAATGCCGCCGTTCGAACGGCCTGCTTAAAGATTACCGCGCCTGCGCTGTTCTTCTTCTATCGAGACGAACAGCGCCATGAAGTTGCCCTTGCCGAAACCTTTACAGCCCTTGCGTTGGAGTATTTCGTAGAACACCGTAGGGCGGTCTTGGCCGGTTGGCTCGTTTCAAACAAGCCATAGATTAACACGGATGCACCCCGATATTTTTCCAGTTGCCGTCTCTACCTGTAGGTGCCTCCGTGATTAATTGGGGCTCTTTTTGGCTCGCGCTTCGACGTCGGCCAATATTCTGTCCAGATCCGTTCGCGACAAATATCGGCCGTTCTGAATTACCGCGTTGATCCGTGTTGTGTTCTTGATGTCGGTGAGCGGGTTTGCATCGAGGAGGATCAGATCGGCGAGTTTACCCTTTTCTATCGTGCCTGAAGAATTCAGTTCGCCCAAGAACTGAGCAGGATTTCGCGTGGCAGTCTCCAACGCTTGCATAGGTGTAAGGCCGGCTTCAACAAAAAGGGCCAGCTCATCATGAAGGCTGAAACCGGGGATCACATATGAGGCGGTGCTGTCTGTAGCCGCCAGAATCCCAACGCCCGCTCGGCTCATTTCGCCTACCAGAGTCATTTCCTTTTTGAAATACGCCTCCTGCGCCTTCATGTACGATGGCGTGCGGTAACGCGAAAAGAAATTAACCGACGGTTTCCAGTATGCGACATCAGCCGCCGGAAGATATTTGGTACGCGGGTCGCCCTTGACATCGAGTTCGTCGATAAATGTCCTGCCATATTTCACAACAAGGGTCGGCGCTTGCCACGTCCTGTTTTTGCGAATACGGACGAAAATCTCGCGTGCCTTTTTATCATCGAATGTTTCCAGGATCACATCATAAACACCGCCCAATCTCGTGGTGAAGGCAAAAAAATCACCTTCCTTTATAGGTTCTGCGCGTTTTGCCGCAACTTTCTCGGGTGCACTCGAACTGTCATCAAGGATCTTTCCAAGGTGCTCAATGCTTTTTTGCCCGGCGTCCGATGCCTCCATCGTCGTGATCGCCGTCGGCGTGTGTCCGACAAACGGCAGTTCCAACTTTTTCGCCTCATCGGCGATCGCAAAGTAGGTTTCTCGCGAGAGAGCGTCGTAGACCTTTACGAAGTCCACACCGCGCGCCTTTAATTCGCGCAC
>DATFEW010000303.1:0-3732 GCA_035250805.1 Pyrinomonadaceae bacterium | reverse complement strand
CCCAGCTTCTGCGCGGCCGCCCGTGCGTTGTTGACGTTATTTAGGTGATCCTCGTGGGTGCCGTGCGACATATTTAACCGCACGGCCGATACCCCGGCATTTATCATTGCCCCAATGATAGTTTCCGTATTCGAAGACGGGCCGAGCGTGGCGAGGATCTTTGCTTTTCTCATTCAGGAAATGATGGACCCGAAATCAGAAAAATCGAATCCGATAATTACGTACCAAACAAACAGTTTACCTTAAGAAAGCTCTTGCGCCTTCGCCCGATAACTTAGCACCGTTGAGACGAAAGTTGAATGTGACCAGGTAAGTGGCGAGACCGAAACCTGCCTTCCGCTGTCGGTGTCGAATTGCTCCGAAAGAACACCCGAGGGAAGTGCTCGTTCCGCCACCCATTCGATCAAGGCGAGGGCCGGTGACAGCTCCTCGCATGACGCGGCTTTTGCAATGTAGTATTCGGCCAACCATAGGGTGCAAATAAACCAGGCATTTCCTGTATCCGGGCCCAAACCACGCATGTATCCATCTTCTTCAAATCGGGCTGTGCCGCCACCGGTCGCAAGGCGCTCCGAAATAGCCTGCATCGTATTCGCAACCATTTCGTCATTCACATCGAAGCAGCCAAAGTAAAAAGTACCGAATAGTGACGCGTCGATCATAGCATCGGGCCGCGAATCTCCTTCGTAGTCCGAAAGCAGGCTTCTTAGAAATCGCCCCTCGGTCTGACTGTATAAGTGCTTTCGCATCGCCGCAACAATTTCGTCGGCCGCCTTTCGGTAACGTTCAACCCGTTCGAATTCAGCAAAAACCTCCGCGAAATTTGCAGCAGCCCTAAGGCCAGCAACCACGGTCGAGCATGTAAAGGTATGAACGCCGCGGCGATCCTCCCAAAGGTTCCAGCTTGGTTTTGGAAGACCGGTGTCGGGGTCGCGAAAGGAAGTCATAAACTCAGCACAAGAAACCACGAGGCGACGGTAGAGGCGGTTCGTGAACTCGATGTCGCGGTAGAGCTGGTAATGCTCCCAAAGCGCCCATAAAACGAGCGCCGTTTCATCCTCCTGTATCGGGATAAGCCGCTCATTTCGCCAGGGATCCCAGCATGCATGCCAGCCTGACGCCAAGGAACCGTCCGGATTGTACTTTTGTAAGAAATAGCCGTCCTTGTGCACGATCTTTCGGCAAAGGTCGAAGAACTTTCGGGTGATATATGAATAACCGGCCTTATCCAAGGCGTTTGCCACGAAAGCGCCGTCACGAGTCCATAGGTAGCTGTAATGATCGGTCGCACGTTCGGCGACATCATGGTCGTTCGCCGCCAGAATTGCTCCCTCAGTATCGATCTGGGAATGAACGATCAATAGCGATCGTTTGAAAAGGTCGACAACTTTTTCCGGAAGTCTTTCGAGCTGATGGTCGTTCTTATTTACCCACGCCTTCCAGTAATTGGCAGTGTAAGCAAGATAGCGCTGCGGTGTGCGCTGCTTGACCAGCTGATATAGTTCAGCGACCTCGTCATACGATGTCCCCGCGGCGAGCCAGTAAAAAAACTCGTACTCGCCGTGACCGTCAATGCCGCAATACACTCCGATGGTCGAATCAACGGATCCCTCCGTGATCACTTTGCCCTTAAGGTTCCCATCTTCAGCATCTCGCCACGTACCTTCCTCTTCCTTAAAGGCCTTTCTACCTGTTGAGTAGGTCGAAAATCGTGGTTCCGTGCCGATCAGAAAGTACCTGTGTTTCTTGTAATGGATCAATGAGGCGGTGTCCGGATCGAAAAAGGCCGTGTCGCCGAATTTGTTTTCGTAAATCCGCAGGTCATGGTGCAGAAAGACCCTGAATTCTCTATGTGAGTCCGACAAATTGGTGAGCTTGACCCGGCGAAGGAAGACGTTCTCGTGGCTCGCTACCGTTTCAGAACATTCGAGTTTGACTCCCAGACGTTCATTTCGAAGTTCCACGTCAGTTACAAGCGAGTCCTTAACGTAGCCGCATCTGCGCTGCCAGTCATCGTCTGAGACCCAGGAGAACTCGCCGTTCGCCCAAATCCCAAAGCGGCACGGATATCCTTCCGTATGGTTTTCCTGACCAACGTGCGGAAAATAGATATCTCGAATATTGTACCTATCGTCGAAATTGACGAGAAGCGAACCGTTTCCGACTGGGATGTCGCGCATAAATTTACGAGATCGATCCTACGGCCTTTTCAACGACAGACCTCTCAGTTTCAAAAGCGAGCATTTCTATTGCATCGAGGACATTAACCCAGCGAGCCTCGCGAACTTCGTCGTCATGATCAGCGACATCCCCGTCAATATAACTCATCAAAAAGAAGTGAACGGTTTTGTGAATACGCTCCGGCGTCTTTCCGTGACGTTCTACATACCGATAGTCGATCGCTTCGATTTCGCCGACGATCTCGCAATTGATGCCGGCCTCTTCGCGAACCTCGCGGACCGCGGCATCTTCATTGGTTTCAGCTCTATCGATGTGTCCCTTCGGCAATTGCCAACGGCCTTCGGAGCTGGTTTGGATAAGCACAATTTCAGTCGAGTCGCCATCCTTGCGGTATGCAACGCCTCCTGCAGAAACCAGTTCCCGAGTTCTCATTTTTTGTTCAGTTCGCAATGGGTGTTTCGACCGCGCGTTTTACCGCTTCGTCCAGTTCTGCTTTGAGAGAGGGGTTGAATCCAACGATCTTTCGGACCATTACCCCGTTGCGGTCAAAAACCGCGGTCTGCGGTATGGCGCTTTGGGTCTCGAAAATGTAACTTGTGAGCGCACTGTCAGGATACGCAAGAGGATAGTCGATCTTAAGTTTTTCGACGAATGCCGGAACCTTTTGACGGTCTTCATCATCGCCCACGTGTAGTCCGATAAGTTCCAGATCGTTCCCGTAACGGGCTTTTAGTTCGAGCAAGTGCGGTATTTCCTCAATACACGGCGGACAATTGGTCGCCCAAAAATCAAGAATTACGGCCTTGCCTTGATGATCCTTCAGCTTCGAAACACCCCCGTCAAAGCCTGTCCAGCTCATTTCCATCAAGGGCCGGCCTGGCGATCTTGACGCCTCGTTCGTCCTAACACCGTTGACCGAAATGGGCTTGTTTCCGACCGCGACCGGCGCTGCCGCCGGCATGCAGGCAGTGCAAAAGAGAGCGAAAACCGCGAAAAAAACAACGAGCAAAAAATGCATCTAGCAAATTCTACACAATTACGCGGGTGCGGTCATTTCGGTACGAATATGTCAAAATCCATTAGTGTCGATCTATCCGCAACCGATCTCCGAAATTGCATCATTTCCGGAGTTTACAGGCTATTGCCACGATAGGGAGGAAGCCCTCGGTAAATCGGCTAGCTTTATCTGCGGTTCGTTTGTTCGATTTAGTTTGCGCGTTGACCGTGTAACAAAACGTGTTGAGGAGATCCGATATAATTCGAACGGCTGCGGTTTTGCGGTTGCCACAGCGGAAACTCTCGCAAGGGAATTGCATGGGACTGGTTTGACCGATCTTCACGGAACAGACCAAATAGCAGATCGCATCCAGTCCAAATTAGGTGATTTTCCGCCTGGCCGGGCCCATTGTTCTGACATGGTGATCGATGCGCTTCGGGCGGCCCTGGCAAATTATCGAGAACGTGTCATCGAGGAGTTTCAGGGCGAAAAAGCCCTGATCTGCACGTGCTTCGGAGTTGCCGAGGAGACGATCGTCAACTTGATCGAGGAAC
>DATFEW010000016.1:0-7164 GCA_035250805.1 Pyrinomonadaceae bacterium | reverse complement strand
GTGCTTCGACCTGCGCAAATGAACGCGACCTCCGATACCAGATCCGCGAAGCCGGTTTCATCCCGCAACAGCGAGATATTTTGTATAACTACGTGAACCGTGAAGGTGTCGACGAGATCGACACGAGCGACTCGATAAAGCTAAAACAATTGAGTGTAGCGTTTGCGGATTGAGTTTCCAAAGGTCGCGGTCTAACGAATCCGAGGAAGAACTTTATCGGCGCTTATTCGTATCGGCTATTTGGCAAAAATGAGAGTTGTTCATCGTTCTGGAGACGTGTACGCGCGTGGGATCTGCTATGGCTCATAGGTGGCTCGCATTTTCTATCTTGTTGTTTCTGGTTTTCGCGGGATCATATAGCGCGCAGGTGCGCAGACCCGATATCCCCACCCTCATCAACAAGCTCGATGATAAAACGGAATATGATACAAAATTTGCTTCGACCCGTCTGGTCAGATTGGGCCGCCGCGTGATCGCTCCTATCATAAGCAGTCTAAAGGAAAGGGATGGCTGCAATTTCAAGCTCAATGCGGCTGAAGTGATCAGAAAGATAGATCCAAAACAGGAGATTGTTAAAACGGCATTGTACGAGGTCGCAACGTACAAATGTGGTCACAAACTTAGCGGAACCCTATCGGACAAACACGACTTCATACTGAACATACACGCCGCCAGTATTCTCGTTGCGGAGGTAGACGGAGGTATTTCCCTGGTAGCAGAATTCTTTAGTAACGAGGATGATTCGCTCCGCTTTAATGCCGCATTTGCTTTTCTCGGACTCGCGGAAAGAATGGACAGCAAACAGCCGGAATGGGCGACTCCGAAGCCTTTGAAACCGGCGATGATAAACGCGATGAAAGCCGCAATACCGGCGCTGGTCAAAGCGCTGGATGATAAGGATGAACTCGTGCGATGCCGAACGTATGCGGCCCTCTGGCGGATGCAGCGGTCAGTTCATAAGGAATTGGGAATCGAAGCATATCGCGTTTTGGAAGGGGTCGCAGACCGTTGCCCTAAGTAGGTAAAGACTATCTGCTCGACGAGATCTTTATTGCAATTGGCAATGGGAGCCTTTGTGTCGCCCTGCCATAAACCCGTTCATTCAATCTATCAACTTCGATCTCTCGTTCGGTTAGCAGCGCATCGGGCGGGACATCCTCTTTTCGCCCGTAGCAAGCATGAACGATACATGGGAGCGGCTTGCCGTATTCGTGGACCAGGCAGCCGATTCCTTTTTCGAATAGGGGGCAGGCGTATGTCTGCAAGACAGCGTCTTCGTGATCGGCTAGACCATAATTTTGGATCGTGTCCTCTATACGCGAACAGACGGTTTCGCTATGTGCGGGCGAAAGATCGTCCAGTCGCCAGTTGATAGCTACGGCCTCGAGGCGTGTGATTCGAACATTTACAAAGTGGGCGTCGAGGCAGCATGCGCCCGGCGTTTCGCAGGTTGCACATGACTTTGCTCGAAGTTCGTAGCCGTTGCGAATTGTTTTGGCAAAACCAGTTTTCATCGAATGCAGTAGCCCGATTGCTCGGCTTTCGGATAAATACTTCATATGTACGACCTTGCCGCCCGGTTACGCGGGCGGTCCTGACAGCGTGATATAATCAGTAAAGATTCTATTGTCTCGCAGCTATATGCTCAAAGTTGGCGACAAGGCACCCGATTTTAAGACCACGGATCAGGACGGAAATACAGTGAAGCTTTCTGATCACAAAGGCGAGCGTGTCGTGCTCTATTTTTATCCGAAAGATGACACGCCCGGCTGCACAAAAGAGGCATGCTCTTTCCGCGACGCGGACACAACCTACCGCAAGAAAGGTATCAAGGTTTTCGGCGTTTCGACTGATAGCGAAAAATCGCATCAGAAGTTTATTTCAAAGTTTCAACTACCATTCGATCTGCTCGCCGATACGGATAAATCGATTGTCGAAAAATACGGCGTCTGGGGCGAAAAATCGATGTATGGCAAGAAGTACATGGGCACGATGCGAAAGACGTTTCTGATCGATGAGAAAGGCAAGATCGCGAAGATCTTCGACAAGGTGAACGTCGCGGAGCATGCCGACGAAGTACTCGAAGCATTTGG
The DNA here is from genome assembly GCA_035250805.1 of Pyrinomonadaceae bacterium. Lineage (GTDB taxonomy): Bacteria > Acidobacteriota > Blastocatellia > Pyrinomonadales > Pyrinomonadaceae > OLB17. Next base: position 5,071 of record DATFEW010000016.1, on the reverse strand, counting down.
AGAAAACTAATTTGAGAAAGCGGACATCTGTGTCTGCGTTAGTGCAGAAGCACGAAAGTGTCTTATGAAGTATTTTATTTCCGCATTCATCACAGCAATCGCCTTGTTTACCATCGCGGCCTGCACTGACGTCGCTGAACCGATAAGGATGAGCAAATCACCAACACCGGTTCAACAGCAACCTGCGCCGCAAGCCGACTCTCACGGGCACACAGATGGGCAGGACGCGCCGCGGATCTCACTTGCCGACGCTAAGAAGGCCTTTGACGAAAAATCGGCTACATTTATCGATACACACGTAAAGGCAACGTACGATGCCGGGCACATTCCGGGCGCAATGAACGTTACTGTCCAGGACCTGGAAGCGAAATTCAGCACGATCCCAAAAGGCAAAAAGATAATTGCCTATTGTTCCTGACAAAACGAACACACCAGCGCCAGTTTGGTTGCTGAATTACACAAAAGAGGATTAACGAATTCGTACGCTTTGCTCGGCGGAACAAACGCCTGGCGGGGTGCCGGTTACCCGATGGAGAAGAGTAAATAAACTTGGATCAGATCGACCAGGAAGAAGTCGTAAAGCGGTCCACCGGATCGTGGATCAGCGAAGTGACTGACACCGCAACCGTATCAAGAAGGCAAGACCAGATCGTTCCCAGCACTACGACCACGGCGAAACGTTTCCATCTAAAATTCCCACGTTCAAAGATCGCCCACACGAGCAAAGCCCAAACGAATAGCGGCGAAAGAACGAGCGGTACAACGACAAAGGTCCCTTGTACGAGATCGGGTGCGCGACCGAATTCCTCAAACAATGAAAGCCCGGTAAATCCAGCGGCAAGGAATGCGAGCCCAACGACAAAGCCGGCGACAATGCGAACCACAGCGAAAAGCAGGAAATTGAAGTTTGATTTATAGTATCGCTGCAGTGTCCAGCCGGCGAGGGAGTAACCGATCAGTTTGACAGTAAAAAAAGCAAGGAATATTGGTACCGGGTTTGGAAGCCCGTGAAAAAAGAGCATGCTTTTTTTGCCTCCGGAACAGAACTTCGAACTACAGACGCTAAAGCCTCACTATCTTTGCCGAGCTTCCATTCCGCATATCTTCGTTCAGAGCATTGCGCGTATCCACGATCAGCGGAGCAAGCTCACACACCTTTTCATAATCAACATCCGAATGCTCGGTGCAGATGATCGTGCAGTCGCACTCGCGGATCAGGTCGTCAGTAAGCTCGCGATTCGATAGCGGCTCAGCTTCGCCTATGGTGTAAGCGTGATCGAATGTTACTTTGGGTACGAACGGGTCGTGATAAACGACCTCGGCTCCGCGAGCACGCAGCAGGTCGATTATTGATAGGGCGGGCGATTCGCGCATATCGTCGATATCTTTCTTGTACGCGACGCCCAAGATCAGTATCTTCGAACCATTTATCGCCTTCTTCGTTTTGTTGAGCGCGTTAGATGTGAGTTCGACCACGTATTCCGGCATGCCGGAATTGATCTGTTCCGCGAGCGAGATAAATTGCGAATCAAAGCCGTGCTGTCTCGCCTTCCACGAAAGATAGTGCGGGTCGAGCGGTATGCAGTGGCCGCCGATGCCCGGGCCGGGATAAAACGGCATAAATCCGAATGGCTTTGTCGCCGCTGCACGAACAACTTCCCAAGTGTCGATGCCGAGTGCGTTGCAAAGTCGCGCCATCTCGTTTGCCATCCCGATATTGATCGCACGGAACGTGTTCTCCCAAAGCTTGCATGCTTCAGCAACTCGCGCCGATGAAACGGCGTGAACATCGTTCACTATCAGCCCATAGAGCTTAGCCGCGATCTCGGTCGAATCCTTTGAAACGCCGCCGACCACTTTTGGAATATTGTGAGTTTGAAATTGCGGATTTCCCGGATCGACACGTTCGGGCGAAAATGCCAGGAGAAAATCCTCATCCACCTTCAAACCCTCGCCCTCAAACATCGGCTGCAGGACCTCGTCGGTCGTGCCCGGATAAGTTGTTGATTCGAGAATTATCAACTGCCCCCGCCGCAGGTATTTTTGAATTTCACCCCCGGCAGTCAAGATGAATGACATATCCGGGTCCTTCGTTTTCCGGAGCGGCGTGGGTACACAGATGATGATCACGTCGCATTCGGGCAACCGGCTAAAGTCGGTCGTAGCAGTGAGCGTTCCGGCGTCAACGCATTTCTTCACGTTTTCCGCCGGCACGTCAACAATGTGAGAGAGGCCGGCGTTGATGTCGTCCGCCTTTTTCGCGTCGACCTCAAAACCGATTCCCTTCAAACCTTTAAGACAGAATTCGATGATCAGCGGGAGGCCCACATATCCGAGGCCGACCACACCTACAGCCGCGCGCTTTTCTTCGATAAGTTTTTCAAGCTGGTTTCGGATCATTTCTAAAACAGGAATTATAAAGCGACAAATGCGTCGCAAAGGGCTAAGAGGTTTCGCCTACAACGATTAAACGTTAGCCGCTCGACGTAGTCAAGCGACATCTCAAATGTGATAATATCAACCAAGCGCGGCGGGATCCTCCATGCCGAACGCTTCCGAGCACAACTCAATTTCCGCCCTATGGCTCCAAACGTTGAGTCTGCAAATCCGGTCGTAAAGACACTTCTCGAAGGCAAGGCACCTCGCCCGGCCTGCGTCGCGGCAGCCCGCGGCATTCTGCCTTTACCGCAAAATGACCTGTTTGAGGTGCTTGTGCTGATGGCCGGCTCCGACGACAAGGAACTGTCGGAGAGTGCAGCGAATACGCTCTCGAACATGGACGAAAATGTTTTTCAAACGAGTGTCCGTTCCGAAGATATCGCTGAAAGCGTTCTTTCCTACATCGCACATCGCGACGGCCTGGCCCGACCGATCTATGAAGGTCTGCTCGTAAATCCGAAGACTCCGGTTTCGGTTGTGGAAACCTTGGCGAGATCGACGACAAGCAGCGACGTTCTGGAGCTCATCTCACAAAACCAGCAGCTTTTGATCAAGTCGCCGTCGGTCATTGACGCGATCATTGCCAACCCGTATCGCTCCGCCGAAGCGGCCCGGCGAGCCACCGAAACAAAGAAAGAGTTTTTCGAGAAAGAGCGCGGGGCCCAGCAGATCGTAAATGAATTGAGAGCTCAGGGTAAGGACGCGGCCGCGGAGTTTCTCGAAAGATCGGAGTTCGATGAGTCCGGGCTAACAGCCGAAGAGGCCCTTCTCCTCGCTGAGATGATAGAAGTTCCCGACAGCGAGACGGACGACTCGTGGCTTGCTCTCGAATACCTGGAAGAGATCTATGCGGAAACCGTCGCCGAGCGCCAGATCATCGCCGACAAGATCATTGGCGAACTCAGATCCGAAGATATGGACATGCCCAGCGAACGTCTCTCGATCATAAACCGGATCATGAAAATGGGCATGAAAGACCGTGCTCGAATGGCAATGAAAGGAGACCGCGAGGCGCGAAATATTTTGATCCGCGACCCGAACCGGGTCGTCATGCAAGCCGTTGTCAACAATCCGCGGATCACTGAGCAGGAGATCGAAAAGATCGCCTCGATGCGCACCCTGCCTCAAGAGATCCTCCGGCAGATCGGGAACAGTCGCCAGTGGTCACGTCATTATCCCGTCGTCCATAATTTGGCACGCAATCCCCGGACGCCCATTGCGAACGTCCTGTCGATCCTCTCCCGCTTGCAGCTAAGAGACCTCTCCGCACTGTCGAAGAACAGGAACGTGTCCGACGCCGTCCGCCGTCAGGCCCTGCGTCTGTCGCAGGCACGCACGGGCAAGTAAAATTTGCTAGAATCTTTCGCTTTGGCGAACTTCTTTCAAAAACTCCGAACTACGCTCGAAATGATCAAGTTCGAGCACACCCTTTTTGCGCTTCCGTTCGCGTTCCTGGGGGCGATCCTCGCGGCGAACGGCTGGCCGGAATGGGGAACTATGTTTTGGATAACGGTTGCTATGGTCGGCGCTCGCTCGGCCGCGATGACGTTCAACCGCATAGTCGATCGTGATATCGATGCGCAAAACCCCCGCACTGCGAACCGCGAACTGCCGACCGGAAAACTGTCCCTGGGATTCGCGTGGTTTTTTCTTTACGTCTCGATCGCGGTGTTCGTGTTTGCGTCGTACTCGCTGAACTGGCTGACATTTGTATTGTCGCCCCTGGCCCTTATTTGCATCCTCGGCTACTCGTATGCAAAACGTTACACCGCATTTTCCCACCTGCTGCTTGGCCTTGCGCTCTCGATCGCGCCGTCGGCGGCATGGATAGCCGTACGAGGAGAGTTGAATTCCCCAATTCCGATCCTGCTGTCGTTGTTCGTTCTGATGTGGACCGCCGGATTCGACGTATTGTACGCTTGCCAGGATCAGGAGTTTGACAGGAAGGCGGGCTTGCAATCGATACCCGCACGTTTTGGGGTCAAGAACGCACTCTGGATCGCACGGATGTTTCACGCCGTGGGATTTGTTGTATTGGTTCTCTTGTTTTTCGTGACCGGCCTTGGATGGCTCGCGTTGGCCGGCGTACTCGCTGTCGGGGCGTTACTCATCTACCAACACACGCTCTTAAAAGCTGATGACCTTTCGCGAATGAACGCCGCGTTTTTTACGACGAATGCGTTTGTAAGCATCATCCTGCTTTTCAGTTTCGGAACCGCCGTGTTTCTTGCCTAGTCAAGAGTTTCCGGAATATGCAGATCGGTTTCGAGCTTCTTGTTCAGTTTCTTAATAAAATAGGCCGCATAGTGCGGAACGTTGATGTCGACGTTCTGATGGACGAAGAAATATATCTCGCTAAGCCCGGCGTCACGCCAAGCCGCAAGCCGCTCGATCCATTCGTCAAGCCTTTTGTAATCCACCTCGTGATTCGCGCCAACCCATCGAACGAACGGAGTTGGTGTCGTCATACGCATATGCATTAGATCGCGGCGGCCGGCGGTATCGACAAGAATGTTCGTGATGCCATGTGACTCCAGTAGGTCGTAGAGCTGCGATGAGGTGTTCGCGTCGGCGTGCCACTCGCTCTTGCGAAACTCCATTGCGATCGGTATGTCAAACTTCCACACATTGC
>DATFEW010000232.1:0-4043 GCA_035250805.1 Pyrinomonadaceae bacterium | reverse complement strand
CGGCTTAACGCATCTGGATCAGATGCGTGTTAAGAGTTCGTCGATCAAAGCGGCCTGGGCAGGATTGATCTTTTGTTTGGCGGTTTTGACATTGAACCAGGAGGCGCGGTCGACCTCGGGAAACTCAGCCATTTTGCCGCTTTTCGGCGGCCATTCCATTGTAAATGTATTGCTCTTGATCGCGTCGGCATCAACATCGGCCTCGACCGCCCAAGCGTAAACCAGCTTTCCGCCTTTTTGTTTTACGGGCTTTAGCTCAAAAAAGTCTCCGGCGATCTTAAAGCTTGTCTCCTCTTCAAATTCGCGGCGTGCGGCCGTCAGCGAATTTTCGTCATCATCAAATTCGCCCTTTGGTATCGACCAGGCGCCTTCATCTTTTTTCGCATTCAACGGGCCGCCAGGATGGACCAGAAAGAACTCGACCTGGTCACCCATATCTCTATAAACCAATAGCCCGGCAGCCTTCTTTATCATTACCTATCATGATAACGAACTCACAACCGATGGGAAAAATGCGGTCTTTTCGCGGTTTTCCGCTTTTTATAGCAACGCTCTCCGGATCCGTACCATCTGCATTACTTGTTGCATTTTCACCTGACTTGCAATATTCGTTTCGCTAATGGTATTATCACTTTGGTTGATGGCTTGAAGCCGTAGTTTGCACTCCCCAATGCAAGGCTTCCAAACAGCTAGTTTGCCCTAAGTAAAAATAATCAAGCGGACAATTTAATGGTTAGCGAAGGCGATTCTGCCTTTTTATCTGTTTGGATTTTGATCCGCGTTCAGGAGAGGAAGTTTTGACGAATTTGAAGAATATCCTTTTGTTTTCGGTGTCGTTCGCGTTTATTTGCATAGGTTTTACCGGGGTTACGTCAGCTCAAGATAGAGAAAGGGTCACAAAAACCGTACTGAGCCAGCCCGTTAACCAGCCCCAAGCATCCGCACCGGACAAAACGTTATCTACAGTTTCTTCAAGACCCGTAAACGCCCCTCTAGCCCGCCAGCCCTTAACAAACGAAATAAAAGTTGCCGAGCCGCTCGTGAAAAAAACGGGCGAGTCCAGTCCCGTTAACGCAGCCGTCAAGGCTGTAAACGCGGGCTCGCGGTACAGTTCCCCAACGACGTCGGCGATGATGAATTCTATCCGTTCGAAGCTGGGCATCCCCTATCGATATGGCTCGACCGGCCCGAACCGGTATGACTGCTCCGGGTTCGTCTGGGCAGTTTTTAGTGAGTCCGGCATGTCCTACACTCGCTCAAGCGCCCGGAGCCTTTGGGCTTCGTCGATCCCTGTGTCAGGTGACGATCGATATAGGTTTGGAACCCTTGTGTTCCTGAACCGGCTCGGCCATATCGGGATCGTCGCGGACGAGAACGGTTTTTACCACGCGTCATCCAGCAAAGGAATTACCTATTCGCCCTTCAAAGGATATTGGGAAAAACGGATCGTCGGATTTAGAAAGATGGTAACGGGTCCGACCGCCCACGAAGAAACTGCAACTGCCGCCAAGTGATCGAGTGCAGTAATGAAAGGAGCCCGAGGCGTTATGCTTCGGGCTTTTTTTATTTTAACCGGGCATCACCTCAACCAATAAAACCGGGCCGCGTGGCATTCTCCGAGCACTCGGTCAGAACGATGATCTTTCCGACTGCAATATGCGATATCACATCCATTTCGTCCTTGATCATCAGTATGCCGTCTTCCACGTCCTCCACGGTGCCGCGGAATGTGGCGCCCGCCCCGCAATTGACATCCAGCTTTCTGCCCTTAAACTTTTTGAGTTTCTCTTCCATAAAAGTGGTGTCGCCGCCCTGATCGTTTGTGTTACGATTGTACTACTCAGAGACTCCCCCGAGCCAATCCTCACACACTTCAATCATTCATCTTGACCGACTTTCGATCAGACTGAAGTCCGCACTCATTCACATTGAAAAAGTTTGTTGACCTCGTTTGTTGACTGTTTTACTTTGTTTAATGTCGTATATTATTTAGCGACCAACTAGCCCACGCGTTTCCTCACTTCAGTAGATCAGCAACAACTTCACTTTCGCGGAGTTAAGACTAAAATGAAAAAATATCTCGCGCTGGCAGGTATTATCCTTGCGTCTCTGCTTTTCGGACAGTTTTTTACGACAACAACGGCCGCTAAAGACGAAAAATTCCGTAAGTCGGCAAATAAAGTACCAGGACGATATATCGTCGTATTCAATGAAAAGGCGGTTCCGCGCGTCGGTCTCGAGCGCTCGTACCAGGTCGAGGCTGAGTCATATCAGGTCGCGGCCGATTACGCTGCAAACGTGGACGATGTATATGACTCTGCCATCAACGGATTTTCGGCTGAAATGTCTGAGGCGGCCGCCAGGGCACTTAGCACGGACTCTCGAGTCAAATATGTGGAAGAGGACGCCGTTGTTTCGATCGCCGCGGAGCAGGCCGGCGCCACCTGGGGCATAGATCGTATAGACCAGCGGGCCCTTCCGCTAAACACGTCCTATCAGTATTCGGCAACAGGCGCCGGCGTGCACGCCTACATCCTTGACACCGGAATACGTACTACGCATCAGGAATTCGGCGGCCGCGCCCTCAATTCTGTTGACGTGACCAACGACGGCCAGAACGGCAACGACTGCCACGGCCACGGTACGCACGTAGCAGGCACTGTGGGAAGTGCAACTTACGGTGTTGCAAAGAACGTGACGCTTCATTCGGTTCGGGTCCTCCGCTGCGACGGGGTCGGCTATGTCTCAGATGTTCTTGCAGGTGTTAATTGGGTCACGGCAAACCGTATCACGCCGGCAGTCGCGAATCTCAGTCTGATTTTTTCCGGTGTTTCGAACACGCTGGACAGCGCGATAACGGCGTCCATTGCAGCGGGTGTTACATACACGATCGCTGCGGGCAATAACAACCGCGATGCATGCAATTATTCGCCGGCTAGGGTACCAAACGCCATTACGGTCGGTGCGACCGCCAACACCGACGTCAGGCCTACTTACTCCAATCAGGGGCCGTGTCTGGATCTTTTCGCTCCCGGACACGGGATCGTGTCCCTGGCCAACTGGGACGATTTCTCGCTTCGGTCGATGAGCGGAACATCCATGGCGGCACCTCACGTCGCCGGCGTCGCAGCACTCTATCTGGAGTCTCATCCGACGGCACCCCCCTCGACGGTTACTCAGGAAATATTGAACGCAGCCACTAACGGCGTTGTCACTAACGTGGACGGTGTGAGTTCAAATAAACTGCTTCATTCGTGGCTTGCCAGCGCTTCGGCACCGGTACCCGCCAGCGTAACTATAATCAAGCAAATACAAACCGCGTCCGGCGGAACCGCTTCGTCGACGGCGTTTGCATATTCCGCCTCGAATCTTAATGCCGCGAGCTTTGCCCTCGTCGATAACGATTCTCCACCGGCCGATCGATACGTAGATCCGAATATTCCCAATGTCGAATCGGCGAACGACATTGTAGTGACTGAGGCCGCGGTTCCGGGCTGGACACTCAATTCGATCCAGTGTGTTGAAAATGCGGGCAGCGGACTGCTGAACGTTCAAAATTCGGTTGTAGATCTGGTAAATCGAACCGCGACGATCAGAGTAGAACAGGGTGAATCGGTCGTATGCACTTTCAGCAGTGCAGAGGTTCCGCCTGCGGTTTCTGCCACGATATCGGGCCGCGTGTTAGTTCCGAACGGCCGCGGATTGGCGGGAACAGCCCTCAGGCTGAGGAACAATACGACCGGGGCGACAGTCTCGGCCGTGACAAATTCGTTCGGGTATTACACGTTTCGCGATGTGATGACCACTCGGGATTATTTCCTGACCGCTGACGCGAGAAGATACCGATTTACGCCTTCAAGTTATTCCTTCACGCTAAACAGCGACCTAAATGGCGTTAATTTCGTTTCGACGAAGTGAAGTAGTGATCACTTCAAACTGAGCGAACCGCTTCAGACAGTTAATTTAGGCTGAGTCCGATGGGGCTCGGCCTTTTTTTAGGCTAAAGGTGTGGTTGTTTAACCGCCCAGATCGTTTTGACCATT
>DATFEW010000205.1:0-5702 GCA_035250805.1 Pyrinomonadaceae bacterium | reverse complement strand
TCTCCACTGGAGCGACGTCGTCAAGCATCTCGTAGGCAGGCGTTCCGGGACGCGGCGAGTATTTAAAAATATACGCCGAATCATATTTGCAGTATTCCACCAATTTCACCGTTTCCTGGAAATCCGCTTCGGTCTCGCCGGGAAATCCCACGATAATGTCGGTTGTCAAAGAAATATCACGCTTCGATGAAATGATGCCATCGACGATCTTGAAATATCGTTCTATCGAATGTAGCCTACGCATTCGCTTTAGTACGGGGTCGCTTCCGGATTGAACCGGCAGATGCACCCAGTTGCAGAGATTTTCGTGTTCGTCGATCGCGCCCACTATGTCCGGATGAAAATCGCGTGGGAACGAGGTATTAAACTTAATTCGTTCGATACCCGTTGCAGCAACCGCTCGCAGAAGACGCGAAAACGGCGTTTTCCCGGGAAATGTCTCAAGACCTAATTCCGTCGTCGGCCGGTAGGAATTCACGTTTTGACCGATCAGATGAACTTCTTTTATACCTCGACTACGAAGCTCCAAAACATTACGAACAATAGCTGAGGCCGGAAGGCTCCGTTCCCTTCCCCTCGAGAAAGGTACTATGCAGTAGGTACAGAACTTATTGCATCCTTCGATGATCGGAATAAAGGCGACGTATGGCGAGTGGAGCTGCGGAAAGGAAACCGACCAGTCATAGTCCACTTCCCTTTCCCCCAGGTCCGCATAGCCTGGGCCGCGATCCAGAACATTCTCAATTGCATTCGTAACGCGTCCAACCGCCTGGGTTCCGATCACAAAATCGATGCCGCTGATCTTGTCGAACAGGGTCTCACCCTCAAGTTGGGCGACACAGCCCATCACACCAACCATGGGTTTTTTCGGGTACGATGCGCGAATCTGACCCACGCGTGTATAGAGCTTTTGTTCAGCTTTTTCTCGAACTGAACAGGTATTTAGCAGTACAACATCTGCAGAATTCTCATCCGGAGTGATTTGGAAGCCATTCGAAGCCAGCGACGTGGCGACGCGTTCCGAATCGGAAACATTCATTTGACAGCCGAAAGTTTCAAGGTAGACTTTTTTCATAGACACCGCGAAAAATGGACAAGCCCGCCTTTAGATCACGCGACTTCGTGCACCTTCATCTGCATTCGGATTATAGCCTGTTGCAGAGCACAATCCAACTAAAACCCCTGGCCGAAAGGCTGAAGGAATTGGGGATGAAAGCCTGTGCCCTTACGGACTTCGGGAATATGTTTGGGGCGGTCGCTTTTTACATCGCGATGCGCAAGGCGGGCATCCGGCCGATCGTCGGATATGAGGCTTTTGTAGCTCCCGACAGCCGGTTTGATAAAGGAGCAAACGTCCCCGCCGGCGAAAAGCCTTACTACAACCTCGTTCTTCTTGCGAAGAATAATGAAGGTTTCCAAAACCTCGTGTATCTCGCTTCTAAGGCCTATACCGACGGTTTTCACCACAAGCCTCGCATCGATATGGAACTTCTGGCGGAGAAAAGCGATGGCCTAATTTGTCTCGACGGAGGCCGCGGCAGCGCGTTGAGACATTATCTTCGAACGAACAATAGCGAAAAAGCTGAGTCGACCACAGAGGCCTTCGTCGACATGTTCGGAGCCGGAAATTTCTACTTTGAAATAGCATCGCACGAGCCCGAAATAGCTGATCAACTTGCCGCTCTCGCACGTTCCCTGGATATTCCTCTCGTTGCGGCAAATGACGCGCACTATCTGACGCGTGAAGACGCAAATGCGCACGAGGTCCTGATGTGCGTCGGCGAAGGACGATTGTTCAATCAGCAAAGCGGTTACTCGCTTGGTTCCGATGAATACTACCTCCGCTCTGCCGAGGAGATGTGGGACCTTCTTGGCGAAAAATATCCCGACGCCCTGGAAAACACGGTAAAGATCGCGGAGATGTGCGAGGTCGAGCTTGACCTAAAGAGCTCAAACCTCAAGTTGCCTCAGTTCCCTATTCCGGTCGATTCGGGCTGTGAAACAGCTGACGCCTATCTTGCAAAAGTTGTCGCGGAAGGGTTCGAAGATCGGAAAGCGGAGATTCTTGATCCGATGAACGCGGCTGGTGATCTGCAATATGCGATCGAGAAATACCACGAACGGATGAAGCTCGAGCTCGACGTCATCGAGCGGATGGGTTACGCGGGTTACTTCCTTGTCGTCTGGGAATTTATCAAATACGCGGTCGAACGCGGCATTCCAGTGGGGCCCGGGCGCGGGTCCGCTGCCGGTTCGCTGGTGGCATGGTGCCTCGGGATCACGGGCATCGATCCGCTGCAGTACGATCTCTTCTTCGAACGTTTTCTCAACCCCGAACGCGTTTCGATGCCCGACATTGATATCGATTTTTGTATTCGCGGCCGCGGCAAGGTCATCGAGCACGTCGCGGAATTGTACGGGAGGGATTCGGTCTGCCAGATCATAACGTTCGGAACTTTGGCCTCACGGGCCGCAATAAAGGACGTCGGCCGCGCACTGAACATGCCGTACGGTGATGTCGAAAAGATCGCGAAGCTTATCCCGCCCCCGTTCCGCGGGCGAAATGTCAGCATCTCGGAAGCGATCGAGAAAGTGCCGGAATTAAAGGCAATGATGGCATCGGACTTGCGGGTCGCCGAAGTCATGGATATCGCTCTGCGTATCGAAGGGTGTGCGCGGCATTCATCAGTGCATGCGGCTGGGGTGGTGATTTCTCCGAAACCGCTTCACGAAATGGTGCCGATCGCGATATCGCCCAAAAACGAACTTACGAGCCAGTACGAAATGGGCGATCTCGAAAAATCCGGGATGCTCAAGATGGATTTTCTCGGGCTTACGACGCTTACGATCATCGCGGACTGCCTTGCTTCAATTCGTGAACGCGACGGGATCGAGATCGACTGGAGCAAGATCCCGCTCAACGACCCTGAAACGATGAAGCTGTTTTGTGACGGGAGGACCGACGCGATTTTTCAGTTTGAATCGTCCGGTATGCAGGAGATCTGCCGTCGTCTGAAACCAAAGACACTGGAAGATCTCTCCGCACTAAACGCTCTCTATCGTCCGGGACCCATCGACGGCGGAATGATCGAGGAGTTTATCCTCCGACATCGAGGTGAAAAGGAGATCGAGTACATCGTGCCTGAGATGGAAGAGATCCTGAAAAACACCTTTGGCGTTCTCGTTTATCAGGAGCAGATCATGCAGCTCGCACAGAAGCTCGCGGGATACACCCTCGGCGATGCGGATCTGATGCGTCGCGCGATGGGCAAGAAGCTTCCGGCCGAGATGCGCCCGCACGAAGCAAAGTTCATGAGCGGAGCGGTCGAACGTGGGCTGAACAAGAAAACTGCAAAAGAGATCTTCGACCTTATGGCGAAGTTTGCCGACTACGGTTTTAACCGAAGCCATAGTATCGCGTACGCCTATCTCGCTTTTCAGACGGGGTATCTCAAGGCGCATTATCCGGCGCATTTCTACGCCGCGGTTCTTTCGCACGAAGCTGATGACAGTGCGAAGGTTTACAAATATTCGAACGAGCTTCGCTCGATGGGCCTCGAGCTCCTGCCGCCTGATGTGAACGAAAGCAATGAAGGTTTCACGCCTGTTGGCGACGCGGTCCGTTTCGGCCTGCACGCGATCAAAGGAATGGGCTCGTCCAGCGCACACGCGATCATAAAGGCCCGCGAGGAGGGTCCGTTCACTTCCCTTTTTGATTTTGCATCGCGGATCGATCCCGGTTTGATAAACCGCCGCGGGCTCGAGAGCCTTATCACCGCCGGCGCGTTTGACTCGCTTAGTACCGAAACTGAATCCACCAGCGGCTGGCGTGCGAGGCTGTTCGCGGCGATCGATCAGGTTTTGTCGTACGCACAGAATTCCTGGCACGACCGTGCCCGCGGGCAGTCAGGGTTGTTTGGCGGCGATTCATCTGATCAGGTTGTGAATTTCGAGTTGCCGAACGCTCCCGAATGGAGTGGAGCAGAAGTGTCGGCCCGCGAAAAAGCCGCAGTTGGTTTTTATCTTTCCGCTCATCCGCTCGATGAGTACAGTGAGCTGCTGGGCGAAATGAAGATCCGTCCTATTGCAGAGTTCGGCGAATTTCGCGTCGGGTCCAACGTCGTGGTCGCGGGGATTATTTCCTCAGCGCAGGCACGCTGGAGCAAGAAAGGAAACCGGTTTTGCACGTTCCGGCTTGAAGACCGGTCAATGGGCGTTAAATGCCTTGTTTGGTCGGAGGCCTACAACAAGCATTCGGCCAATCTTGTTGATGATGCGATGATAATCGTTGAAGGAAAGGTGGAAGCCGCCGAAGGTTCGGACGTCACGATCATCGTAAACGAAGTGCGTCCGATCGAAGACCAGGTCGCCCGTTCCGCAAAAACCGTCTCTATCAAATTGCCTGCAGGCGTAGAGAATGATCACCTTCTGGACGAATTGTTTGATATGGTATCAGGATCGCCCGGAAGGACCGACGTTTTCTTCGAGATCGACGCTGACGATGTCCACGCCCGGCTTCATTCGAAGGGGCTCGGGTTGCAGGGCTCGACGCAGATCGCGAGGAAGTTGGAAGCAAAAGGCTGCACCGTAAACTGGTCTCAGAAGTAGCATCTATGGAAGATAAAACCGAGCTTACTGCATTTGACCGGGTAAAAAATGCGCGGCATCCCGACCGGCCCTATACCGTTGATCTGCTTGAGAGCATCTTCACCGATTTTGTGGAGATACATGGTGACCGCCGTTATGCCGACGACCCTGCGATTGTGTGCGGTTTTGCAAAGCTTGACGGGGAAGAGGTGACGGTGATCGGACAACAGAAGGGCCGCGATACCAAACAGCGCCAACATCGAAATTTTGCGATGCCCAAGCCGGAGGGTTATCGGAAAGCTCTCCGCGTGATGCGGCTTGGAGAGAAATTCTCGCGGCCGATCATTACATTCATCGACACTCCCGGAGCCTATCCCGGCATCGATGCAGAAGAGCGCGGGCAGGCTGAAGCGATCGCGTTTAACCTGAGGGAAATGGCCGGAATGCGCGTGCCGATCATCGCAGTGGTTCTTGGCGAAGGCGGTTCTGGCGGGGCGTTGGCTATCGGCATTGCCGACAGGATCCTAATGATGGAAAACTCTATCTACTCGGTCATCTCACCCGAAGGCTGTGCCGCCATTCTCTGGAAGGACGCAGGCAAAGCTGACGCCGCCGCCGATTCCCTTCGCCTTACCGCCCCAAGTCTGAAGAAATTCGGCCTCATCGACGAAATAGTTCCCGAACCCGAATTATGGGAGATCGAAGGCGCGTCCACGAACGATTCCTCCAGCGGAAGCCCGACCGTGAAGAAGAGCTCAGGTGAGAAGACCCACTTCGAAGCGATAGCCGACACCCTCCGCCGGATACTGATCTCCAATCTGAAGGGCCTGAAAACCAAAACCGGCAACGAACTCGTCCGCGGCCGGTTTGAAAAATTTCGGAAAATGGGCGAGTTCAACGAAACCACCAAGAAAGCGACCGGCGTCTCGTAGATTTCGGTTAATCGCTTGTTACTTATCGCTTGCTGCGTATTGCTTATTCCCTATAAATCGCAGGAACGGCCTGACTTCCTAACCTATTAAATGGCAGCGAAAGCTTTTCGCAGTCCTCGCAGATTAGGCTGACGTCCAGATTCAAGTTTGCGCTGCCAATCAGTTGATATTCATCAATAACAA
>DATFEW010000198.1:0-7045 GCA_035250805.1 Pyrinomonadaceae bacterium | reverse complement strand
TATTCGTCGCTTAAATCTGTTTCGTTCGGTTCGGTAAACGACCGCGCGATCCCCGTGAAACTGAACGGCAAGGCGTACCGCGGCAAGCTCGAGGTCTTTGTAAATTCGAGAGGCTCGCTGACGGTCGTAAACGTCGTGCCGCTCGAAGACTATCTCCTGGGAGTTGTTCCGGCGGAACTGAGCCTGCCGCAGATCGAAGCGCAAAAAGCACAGGCAGTTGCTGCTCGTACGTACGCAGTTGCAAATGTCGGCGGGTACGGCACCAAGGGTTTCGATATGGTGCCGACTGTCTGGTCGCAGGTTTATCGGGGTGTCTCGATCGAGACAGCAATGGGTACGCGTGCTGTAAGAGAGACGCGGGGTGTTGTCGCGACCCATCAAGGGAAGCCGATAATGGCCTATTTCACTTCGACGTGCGGCGGACGAACAGAAAACTCCGAGAACATTTTCGATCACACGGAACCATATCTTCGCGGCGTCGAATGCTCATTAGAAGGCCGCCGCCACTTTGAACCGTTCTATATCAAGACCGTTCGTCAGGCGGCGCGCGTTCACATCGAGAGTAATCTTGAGCTTGTTCGATGGATGTCGGTTCTTGCGGTCAACGGCTTTTCCTTGACGGCGAATCCGATGACCGACGAGTGGTTCGAGACCGAGCCGACGGTGGGCGAGATCTCGAATTGGCTGAACCAGCTAGCGTCGAAATTCGGTAAGCCGTTTCCTAATGTGACCAAAGAAGCTGCTAAGCCCGCGGAGTTGGCCCGGGTTCTCGCGTCGGTGATATACACGCCGGGAGCCCCCGACACGCTGCTTACCGATTCGGATGTGAATTACCATCTCTCGTTTGATGACGCGGCAGAAGTTCCGAAAGAACGCCGTGCAGATCTGGCGATGCTTCTTCGTGATGGTTACTTTACCCTGCATCCTGACCTTACGCTGCAGCCGAACCGGCCGTTTACGCGTGCCAAGTTTCTTCGCCTTGTCCGCCAAATTTACGAGAAGAAAAAATGGATGCCAATGATGCAGACGGGGACCACGAAAGCGAGCGTCGACGGCAGGCTTGTTTTGCGTTCAGGCCGAACCGAGCGGCCTCTTACGGTGCGTCCTGATGTTTTCCTGTTTCGCGCTTTCGGAAGTGAAATGTATCCGGTCAAGGAAGCTGCACTCATCGGTGGCGAAAACGTGCGTTACCAAACTGACCCTTACGGTGCCGTAATGTATCTCGAGATCGAACCGACAGATCAGCCGACGGTCGCCGAAAATATGTCACCGTTCACTAATTGGAACACGACGCTTTCGGCATCGGCGGTTCAGTCGCGATTATCGCGTTATGTTCGCGGCATCGGAACGCTGTACGACGTAAACGTAAATCGAGTTGGATACTCACGGCGGCCCATCGAACTGGAGATCATTGGCTCGAACGGCGTGAAGATCCTGAAGGGCGGCAAGATACGATCGGCGTTGCGGCTTCGTGAACAGCTCTTTGTGATGAACAAACGCTACTCGGGAAACCAGGTCGCTAGCTATACATTTACCGGACGCGGTTGGGGCCACGGTGTCGGTATGTGTCAATACGGCGCCTACGGGCTCGCCAAAATGGGCGTCAAATATGACGAGATCATCCGGCACTATTACACCGGTGTCGAGTTAACGCGTGCCTATTAGCTCCTCGACGGTTATCTATCGATAAAGACGCCGCCATTCCCCCCTACTTGCGCGCCCAAAGATCGCGCCGTCCTAACAAGCTCATCATATGGATTGACGGACTGGCCGAAGGATCTGGTGAATACGCCCGATCCGGATTCGGCGTCACGTCCGCTGCCGATCATCCAAACCTGATAATGCAGGTGTGTTTGCGATCCTGCGGCAAGCCTGCCCGTATTCCCGACCTGGCCAAGGACTCGTCCTGCGGCCACCGTCTCGCCGGCGCGCACCAGCGGCGCCGTATTCATATGCGCGAAATAATGGACATAGCCTGCGTTGTCAAGTATTAGAACGATATTGCCGCCGGCCTCCGACCACCCGCAGCCGGTAATGGTGCGATGGTCTTTTTTGGCTACCCACTGATGTAGGACGCGTCCTGTGATCGATGAAATCACCATCGTGCCGCGGGCCGTACCGATATCGATCGCATGATGAGGGAGTCCCGATCTGATACGATCGCTTTCGAAGCTGTCATAAAAATGGATCCTGTCGCCGATCGGGATCAATGGAAATGTTTCAAGTGTTGGCGGCATCCTTATCTATTTCTAAAGACGCTCTTTGTTATTGAGTTTGCCGAAGAAATCTGTGCAAAGTCTCTTGCACGGTTTGGGGCTGCGTTAGCGTATGCCAACGCCTCCGGCCTCGCAAAAATGGGTGTGAAAAAGAAATTATCCGACACTACGCCAGTGTTGATCTTACACTAGGTACTGACCGCGCCCCGCAAGACTTATTCGGAACTAAGAAACGGCTTGATGGATTCGAATACCTGGTCGGTAACCGCGGCCACTTGGTCCACACATTCGATGAATTCCCGCTTGTCCGTGACGCGGAGAGACAGATCGATCCGAACAATGATCGCATCCTCATCGTTTAATCCGATCTTTACGCGGTCGGTGTTCCACGCCGTCTTCAGTAGCTTCTTCGTAAGTTCCGGAGACGGTTTGTACTCGTTTTGCATAGCAACAGTGGCAAAAAGAATAATGTACCCATCGCCTTCCGTCGCAACGACAAAAAACTTTTTTAAAGCCTTCCCTTCGAAATGAAGCTGCCAGATATCTTTCTGCACCTTTGTATGCGGGATCGTCGAACCCTTTAGAAAGCCTTCCGTCTTTGATGGCACGGCCTTTTTTTGGGCGTGAGCTGTCAGCGAGCTGAAGAACAGTAATAAGACAAATGCGATAAATTTGGAACTCACAGGATGGTTAATGCGGGCCACGATTAGTCCTCCAGATGTGGGTAATTAGCGTATTAGCTCGTAAGAGAATAGCACGACGGTTTTCATCGATAAAAACAAAAGTTGTCGGTGCGACTTTCCTATCTTATTCCCACCAGTCCCTGGACCGATTGGATGAGCTTCTCTGTGTCCCACCCTACACCGTCTTTGAACACGATCTCGACATTCTGGATATCGCCGATGCGCGCGGCGGGATTGCCCGTTACGATCATCAGATCGGCCTGCTTACCCGGGGCGACAGAACCTATGCGGGCATCTTCACCCAAAAATTTTGCTCCATTCAGACTGTAGATCTTGATCGCCTCGAGCGGCGTAAACCCTGCTTCGACAAGAAGTTCAACCCCGCGAAGATCTCCGAACCCCGCCACGACCCCGCCGTTGCCTGTGGGATCGAGCCCGGCGACCAATAATCCACCGGCCCGTACGAAGGCCCGCTCGAACTCCATCGATTTTCGGATCAGCGACACCATCGGCGAATTCGCGGGCGTTCGCGACCGGGCCGAAAGGTATCGGATGCGGGCGTCGTCCGACATCGTATTCAGCATTCGTGGATTGAGCAGCGCCGAGGCCGCTCCGATACTGTTTTGGGCGATCGGAGCGCTCGCTTCAAAAACCGGCAGGGTTGATGTGATCGCAACCTTTTTCTCGACGAGTTTTTTGATAGTTTCCTGGACGGGCGCTGAATTGATGTCGAGATCCAAAAGGCTTTGGGTCCCCGCGGCGGGGCAGACATCCGGTTTTTTATCGGCAGCGAAATCAGTGCTGGCCAAAAGGCCGTGTTCGAGATTGTCGATCCCTATATCAGCGGCTTCCTTGTATGTCACTGAGCATAGATGGCCTGTTACTTTCAACCCGCGTTTGTGCGCCTCTTCAACAGCGGCACGGAGTTCGGCGCGGGTGATATTCATGTAGGCCTTGAACGAAGTTACGCCCTGGTCGGCCCAGAAATTTACCATCCGACGCGCGTCCTCTACGCCCGTGAGCTCGTGCATTACGGGCGTGAACGAGCCTTTCCCCTCGAGGTAGGGCGCGGTGACATGCATCTTCGGCCCGATCATCCGGCCCGCGTCAATTCGTCGTTTTGCCTCCAGATCGGTGTAGGGTACGACGCTGCCCGTCGTCCGTATCGTCGTCACGCCAAGAGCAAGATACAAACGCGGGAAGCTAATTCCCATGTCCGAATACATCGGCGGATTGCCGCCCATGGGGAAGAAAAGGTGATTGTGCATTCCCACAAGGCCGGGAAGCACGGTGTAACCTGGAAGGTCAAGCGTTCGCGTGCCCGCGGGAAACGTCGTTGCGGCGGTGGGTCCGATGAAGCTGATCCTGCCATTCTCGAGAACGATGGTCTGATTCTCCAATGGCGCCGCGCCTGTCCCATCAATGATGCGAACATTGGTTAGTGCGATCATAGGCGCTTTGACTCGAATGAACTGTTGAAGATCACCCGGCGCTTGCGCGAGGGCATTCACAGTAAGAACGAACAGGAAAACAAAGGAGGTTTTCACTTTCATAATATTTACTTTTGTCTGAGCCGTTTGATGAGTTGGATCTGTCCGGCGTGATATAGATCGTGAGCTGCTGCCCCAATGGCCAGATCGAGGAACGTCGTATTGCTGCCTTTCGGGACCTTGGCCAGTTTGTTCGAAGGAAAGGTGTTAACAGATTCGATTAGCTTCTTGTGATAGTCCTTCAGCAGATCGATGTCTGATCTCAAGTCCGTTCCGGCCGGGCGCTCGAACCAGTTCGATCCCTTTACCGGAAATCTGATCGTCGGTTCATTTGCAAATCGCCGATATACAGAGTATTTCCAATAAGCTGCGTGGACGATCAATTCCCAGATGTTATGTCGGCCGTTTGCCGGTCTCCACGAGGCGGCTTCAGCGTCGATACCACGAATCGAGCCCAGTAAATTCGTCCCGTGCCACGACTTGCGTCGAAACGCTTGCTCGAGTTGCGTAACGATCAGATCATTTAGAAGCATTTCGCGGTAAGTTATACGAGTCAAACAATGGTGTCAACGGGGGCCGGCCGATCTGTTTTGTTGTTCGGTTTGGGCCTAAGGGTTATAATCAGGTATCGAGTGAGGACCGCGGCAACAAGACGATCGAAATTTGCGAACCGGCTAAATACCATGGCGGCGTCCGAAAGGCCGTTGCTCGAGATGGCCGGAAACATCTCGAAAACTGCAAAGGACGCGATGAACGAGGCGAACAGCCTTACGCTCGAGCGCGTCGAGATCAGGCTTAAACGCCTTCCCAGGCAGCTTGACGGCCTTACTATTATCCACCTCTCTGATACGCACCACAGTCCGTTCACCAGCCTTGAACATATAGAGCGCGCGGTAAGGGTCGCCAACCGGCTGAACCCGGATATGTTCGTGCTGACAGGCGACTATGTTTCGCATGAGCGAAAATATATCGCTCCCGTTGCCGAAGTATTGGGGCAATTACGCGCGGAATTCGGCACATTCGCATGTCTGGGAAATCACGATCACTGGACTGATGCCGGGCTCGTTACAGACCTTTTCCGTGGCGAAGGCATCACAATGCTCGTTAATGAGGGGGTCAGGCTCGAAGTTCGAGGAGCATCGTTTTGGATCGCGGGGGTTGACGACCACATGGTCGGCCGGACAGATCTCAGGGCCGCGCTCAACGGTTCCTTTCCGGACGAGATGAAGCTGTTGCTTGCCCACAACCCGATCATCTTTCGTCGCGCCGTGCGGCGCGGCATCGACTTAACGCTTAGCGGCCATACCCACGGCGGCCAGGTAAAGATGCGCGATCCGGAAAAACCCGTCCTGCGAAAGCGGAAGCTCAAAGCCGGCCTCTATCGCCGCTACGACTCTCAGATCTATATCACACGCGGCATCGGCACCGTGGTTCTGCCGGTGCGATATCAATGCCCTCCCGAGATATCGCTTTTGGAGCTGCGAAGAGCCGAATGAATCAAGCGCAGGTCTCTACCCGCATCCTCACCGTTCCGAATCTTTTGACATTTGTGCGCATGGGACTGATCCCTGTGTTCGCCACACTTCTAGTATACGGCCGTGAAGGCGCCGCACTGGTAGTTTTCACGATCGCAGGTATCTCGGACGGCATTGATGGCTTTATCGCCCGTCGACTCAGGCAGGAATCCGCGCTTGGAACTATCATCGATCCCATCGCTGATAAGCTGCTGATGATAACGGCCTTCGTGATGATGACCATTCCAGGTGTGCTGGAACCGGGCCGTCATCTGCCCGTGCCGTTTTGGGTGACCGCTGCCGTCATCGGACGCGACATTCTTATCATTGCGGTCGCCGGCGCGATCTACATTATGACGGGCTTTCGAGACTTCCGGCCTTCCTGGCTTGGAAAAGCTAGCACGTTCGTACAGGTGATCGCGGTGATAATGATCCTGGTCGCCGCCGTGTTCCCATTTCTACGTGGCTTTTACCTTCCGACGGTCTACACTACAGTTGCATTATTCGCTGTCGTTTCCGGCATTCACTACATTTTCTTCGTCGCCCGTCTGATGCGGGAAGCAGAACCTGCGGAAGTCCCAACGCAATAAGGCATACAATTCTGACGTGGCGATTGCCCTTGCTTCGTATGGCTTCTGCAGCGTTTAAATTTGGACAAACCATAGGTCGCCGATTAGAATTACTTTTCACTTGATCGCAAATCGCACCAACGGGGAGCAATGAAAAATGGTTGATCTAGTACCTTCACCGGAATCGGTTATGGGCATTCTTCAGAAGACGGGAGCGTACCGAAAGGGGCATTTTATCTATCCGAATGGCAAGCACGCCTCACATTATTTTCAGATGCCACTTGCGTTTCGTTTTTACGATAACGCGCGGATACTGTCGGTCGGACTAAGCCGCCTGTTCCGAATGGAGAAATCGATCTCGAGCCGCCTGCCGAAGGTTTCGGTCATAAGCCCGAGCCCGGGCGGAATCATGGTGGCGTTTGGCGTGCGCGAGGCGCTTGGAGCGGACCAGATCTACTGGGCCGAGATGGAGGACGGCAAACGCCAGTTTCGACAATACATCGGGCAGGGCGACATTTATCCGGCGATCATCGTTGACGATATTTTGCGTTCCGGCCGTGCGATAACGGAAAC
>DATFEW010000180.1:0-12447 GCA_035250805.1 Pyrinomonadaceae bacterium | reverse complement strand
TGCGGGCGTTTTGATCGCGTCAATGCTTGGCGACAAATACTTTCTGGACAGGCAAACAGCCGATGTTTTTCGTGAGGGGGGCACGTTCCATGTGCTGGTGATCTCGGGCTTGCACATAACGTTCATCGGGGCGCTGATCCTTTTGTTGGCGCGACAGTTTACCAACCGGCGAAAGCTTCAGGCGATCGTGGCCGTTTCGGCCCTGTGGTTTTACGGTATCGCGGTCGGAGGCGAGACGCCCGTAATACGTGCATGTGTAATGTTCACAATAATGATGTTCGGTTACGGCTTCTACAGAACGTCAACTCTGCTGAACGCACTTGGAGCGAGCGCGCTGGTGCTGCTTGTTTGGCGGCCCAGCGATCTGTTCGATCCGTCATTCCAATTGACGTTTGTCAGTATTGCAGCAATCGTAGCCTTGGGTTTGCCGATTGTCGAAAAACTCAAGATGATCGGAGTGTGGACGCCGACTGCCGCACACCCGTTTCCACCGAATGTGTCGAATTGGCTACAACGATTTTGCGAAACGGTCTACTGGCGCGACGCCGCATGGGAGATCGAGCGCGGCCGACATATATGGTCTGCGCAATTGTTGAAATTTCCTCTCCTCCGACGAATCGACACTTTTGGCGCTCGGCACCTGCTGACTTTCGCCTTTGAAGGTGTGGTCATTTCTTTAGCCGTCCAAGTCTGCCTGTTGCCCCTACTTGTTTTTTATTTTCACCGGGTTTCGATCGCTTCTGTAGTTCTTAATTTGTGGGTCGGAGCCGTTCTCGCCGTCGAAAGTATAACCGCAGTGATCGCTTTCGGACTTGGTTCGCTAAGCCACGTCCTCGCTTTTCCCTTTGAGACACTTACCGAAATGTTCAACTGGTTACTTGTTACGGTTCCGTCCCATCTTACGGAGAGCGGCTGGGCGAGTATTAGAGTGCCAATCTATTCCGGCCCGTTCAGGCTCCTATATCTTTTGTATTTAGTTCCGGTGGTTGCTTCCTCAGTGATGATCATGCGTTGGGATCCGTTCGATCTTGTTAAGAAAAAGGGAATGCCGAAACTCATTATTGCGCTTGTATCGATCCTGATTCTATCGTCTCTTATCATTTTTCATCCGTTCAGCACGTCAAGACCCGATATGAGTTTACATATCGATTTTCTAGATGTCGGTCAGGGCGACGCGGCGTTCATCACATTTCCCAATGGCGAAACGATGCTGGTGGACGCAGGCGGCCGAACAGATTACGGCGCCGATGGTGACAATACATTCGAGCCGGATATTCCGCGAATTGGCGAAGCGGTCGTTTCGGAAGTTTTATGGGAACGCGGCCTTTCCCACGTCGATCATATCGTTGCGACCCACGCTGATGCCGATCATATTCAGGGGCTCGTCGATGTAAGCAAGAACTTCAGCATACGAGCGGCATACTTCGCGAGGTTGCAAACCGATCACGAACTTGTCGAATTGCTAAGCCTCTGGCAGGAGAGACGGATTCCGATAACTCGAGTGGGCTCAGGCGATATATTTGATATCGGCGGTGCACGGATCGAAATTTTGAACCCGCCCCATGGATCTCCTGGTGACATGTCGTCGAACAATGGGTCCGTGGTGATGCGAGTCGTTTTCGGCGAGACCGAAATTCTACTAACTGGTGATGTCGAAGCGCCCGCAGAAGAAGTGTTTCTCGCACGAGGCTATCCTCTGACTTCGGATGTCATTAAGGTGCCGCATCACGGGAGCCGGACGTCTTCGACAGAGGGATTTGTAAGAGCGGTGGCACCGGCATTCGCAATTATCTCTGTCGGACGGCGATCGATGTACGGGCACCCGCATAGCGAAGTCGTCGAGCGTTGGAAGGTCGCGGGTGCGAACGTGCTGACTACGGGCGAAGGTGGAATGATATCTGTCTCGACCGATGGAAAGACTCTGGCGATCAAACAGTTTCGTTCGGAATAACCAATAACATAACTGAAAGCTGAAGCGGAGAAAAAAAAGGAGAACCGAAGTAATTCGATCGGTTCTCCGTGACATGGGGTTTTCAACTTGTGGGCACTAAGCCTTTAGTTAGGCAGCAGGCTGGCTGGTGCCATAGACGGCTTTCCAACCGGTACCTTCCCTGACAAAGATGGTCGTGCCGAGTACCGGCTTGATCGGGCTTCCTTCGCAGGTGCCTGATGCCGTGCCCTTGTACGTAAGGAAGGCGAGGTTTTCATTAACCTGCACGGTCTGCGGGTTGTCTATACCGACGCTCTTAACGTCACAATCGTGCACGGTCCAATCCCTGATAACGTCGGCCTTGGTCACGAGCACCGTTCCGTCCATATTTACATAAACGAACTCCTTAGCAAGTGCCTCCTCGAGCGGCCCTGCCTGCTTGTCCTTCCAAGCCGACCACGCGGTCTTCTCAGCCATCACGAGCGTGGTGCTCAGATCGGCGGAAGTGCTGTTTGCATTCGAATTCGATGTATTCGTATTCGTGGTGGTGGCAGTCGTGTTGGTGTTCGACGCCGGTGTCGCCGTCGGTTTTGGAGTCGCTGTTGCAGTCGGCTTGGGTGTCGCGGTCGCCGCAGGCTTCGCGGTATTTGTGTTCGTCATGGTCGGCGGCTTGTTCGCCGTATTCGTGTTCGATGAGCCGGACGTGCCCGCACCAGTCTTCGGTATTTCACCGTGATATGCCGCCTTCCACTGGCCGCCTACGTTCACGTAGAGGGTTGATGCGGTTACCGGAGGCATCGTTTTCCCTTCACAGGTTCCGTCCATAGCCACCGTGGTTGTCAGCACGGCAGCGTTCGGCCCTGCAGGCGTCACCTTCTCATCGGAAAGCGTGAAACCGCTGACCTGACATTCGTGCTCAGAGATCTCCTTTATCGAAGCGGCCTTGTCAGTCAGCACACCTGCTTCATTCGTCATCTTGAAGTTGTCGGCGAGGAAGGTCTGGAAATACTGCCCGTCTTTGTTCTTGAATGCCTCATAGGCCTTGGTTTCGAGGGCCTTTAGCTGCTCAGCAGTTGGTGTCATCGCCGTCGTGTTTGCGTTCGTATTGGTGTTGACGTTTGCGACGTTCGTATTCGCCGGGGGAACACATGAGGAAAAAGCTACTGTCGTAAGTGCAAGTAAAGAAAAGTACAGATATGTCTTCATATAACCGGTCTCCTCAAAGTAATTTCGAAGTAAAAACACAAAAAGCCGAGGGTTTTCGAATTGAAACCTTCGAGCGTTCCTTTAGTCGTACTAATTGCGAATAGTTTTAACACCGCCACTACATATTGTCAAGGAATTTCTGAAACGCCCGAATAAGCGGTGTGGTAAACTACATTTCTAAACCACACCGAAGCTGGAAACCCGAGGATACGCTACTTTGCAGGTTGCAAAATGATGTACCAAGAGCGAGATACTCCGATCCTTGCGGTAGTGTTGCTGCTTAGTCTTATGGGCATCGCACTAGGCGTTGTAATACTCCTCGCCGAGCGTGAGTGGTCAAAAGTGTTCTCTGTCCTGACACTCCTCGGATGTGTGGTGCTTTTCTTTCGACTCAACCGCTAGGAAGTCTTTAGTGCTTGAAATGGCGAATTCCCGTCAACGCCATTGCGATGCCGTGTTCGTTGGCAGCAGCAATGGATTCGTCGTCTTTGATCGAGCCGCCAGGCTGGATGATGGCCGTGGCACCAAGCTTTGCAGCCTCATCGACATTGTCCCGGAAAGGGAAGAAAGCGTCCGAGGCGAGTGCTGAGCCTTTAAGCGGGTGTCCGAATCTCTCGGCACGCATGGCCGCAATTCGAACGGAATCAACACGGTTCATCTGACCGGCACCCACGCCAAGCGTCTGTGTTTCGTTAGCGATAACGATCGCGTTCGACTTAACGTGCTTGCAGACCTTCCAGGCTAACAGCATCGAGCGGATCTCAGTTTCATTTGGCCAACGTTCGGTCACGTACTTAAGGTCGGCAACTGTCAGGCGATGGACATCTTTGTCTTGAGCTAACCATCCGCCGGATACCTGTTTATATTCAGTAGGTAAACTGTTTGGTTCAGACATTCCCATCTTCAGGATACGAAGATTTTTCTTTTGTTTGAAGATCGCAATAGCTTCGGTATCGAAATCGGGAGCGATCACAACCTCTGTAAAAACTTCAATTACAAAGGCCGCGACCTCCGCATCGACCTTTCGATTGAACGCGACGATTCCGCCGAAGGCGGAGACCGGATCGGTCGACAATGCTTTTCGATATGCTTCCTCGTTGGTAGTGCCAATTCCTACGCCCGATGGATTTGTATGTTTAATGATGGCAACGGCAAGCTCATCAAAATCCTGAACCAGATTCCACGCGGCTTCAGCATCGATGTAATTGTTAAACGACATGTCCTTGCCATGAAGCTGCTCCGCTTTAGCGATTCCGTCGCGTTCTTCGGCAGAGATCAATGCAGCTTTTTGGTGAGGATTCTCTCCGTAGCGGAGCTCGGTAACCCTGTTCATCTTGATCGAGAGATTTTGGATCCATGCCCCGGTCTCGGCTCCATCCGTGGCGGGTTGACCCGCCAGATAGGTTGAGATCGAGTGATCATAGTTAGCCGTGCGGGTATAGGCCATCGTCGCGAGCCGCCGGCGGGTTGAGAGGGAAAGCGAACCCTGTGTCTTACGCATTTCATCTGTGATCCCGCCATACGATTCAGTGTCAGTGATCACGGCAACGTCACGCCAGTTCTTAGCTGCCGAGCGGATCATCGCGGGGCCACCAATATCGATATTCTCGACTGCCTTCTCGAGTGTAACTCCTTCGGTTGCAA
This sequence comes from Pyrinomonadaceae bacterium, assembly GCA_035250805.1. GTDB lineage: Bacteria > Acidobacteriota > Blastocatellia > Pyrinomonadales > Pyrinomonadaceae > OLB17. The sequence continues at coordinate 7,667 of DATFEW010000180.1, read as the reverse complement.
TGGTTTCTTCGAATGGATAGAGGTTCACGACGACCAGATCAATTGGCCTGATACCGTGTTCCCGCATCGATTCGACGTGGCTTTTATTATCACGCAACGCGAGAAGGGCACCATGAATCTTAGGATGCAGTGTTTTTACACGGCCGTCCATCATTTCGGGAAAGCCAGTGATCTCAGAAACGTCGGTGACGTCTAACCCATTTTCGCGTAAGGTCTTAGCTGTGCCGCCGGTAGATATGATCTCAACGCCGAATTCGGCAAGGGCTTGTGCGAATTCAACAATACCGGTCTTATCTGAAACACTAATGAGGGCTCGTACGATCTTTCGAAGGTCGGTCATAAAATAGAAATGCGGCCCGTTCAGGCCGCAAGGTAGATATTAAATTGTATGTGGCGGAAATCAAAATCCCGCCGGCGCACTTAGCGGTCTAGAAAAAGAACCGCCCGAGGAACAGAAGGCTCAGCACAAAAACCAACGCGTAAACTACAATTTTGATAAGACTCACTTTATTACCTATTCTCTAAAGAGCTTCCGGCTACACCGGACACCCGATGCCAAATCCATTTCGCCCATCTTACTTGATTTTCGCCATCGCGGTGCAGACTTTACATTTCTTTACAAATGCGGCGGGACAAGACATTGAAGCGAGGATTCAAATCTCGGTGAAAGCGCCTTCGGTTTATGTACGCGGTAGATTCGCGAACGGCGAGCGTAGAAATCTTTCGTTCCTGAGATCATACGCAGGATTCGGCGGCCTGGGCGAACGCATTGGCCACGTCGCTCTCCAAAACGCGAATGGCGAAAGCGTTGCGTTTCAATCGGCCGTTCCGGGTGAGTATGTCTCGGACGCTCCTTTCACACGATGGAGTTATTCTGTCGATCTTTCTCCTCGAAAAGAGCAGAATGCTGCGGCCCATGTTTCTTGGATATCGAAGGATGCCGGAATCTTGATGCTCGGCGATCTGTTGCCGTTGGTTGATCGGATTCCCATTTCCGCAAAGCTCGTCGTTTTCGACGATTGGGATCAAAGCCAAGGGGAGGTGGCCGGAGTAATTGTCACAAAGGATGCTTACTCGACAGTAATTCCCAGAGGGAAAGATCTCAAGTTTAGAAAAGTTCATTCAGGCGACACTCCGATCACTACTCGCTATTTCGGTCAATGGCTTTTCACCGAAGACGAATTGGCAGAATTCTCGCAAAAGATCTACGTGCAGCACCGGCTCAATTTTACTTCGGACGTCACGGATGAGGTTTTCGTCAACATGCTGAAATTTCCGGAGCAAATCAATCCCGGCCAATGGCAAGCGGAAACTCGCGGACGTAATGTCACAATCATTTCATCTGACATGCCGTTCAGGTCGCAGTCGCTCCAGCGTCTGCACGAGCAGCTTCGACACGAGATGTTCCACCTATGGATACCCAACGGAGTGAACCTCAGCGGCAATTACGATTGGTTTTACGAGGGCTTCGCGTTATACGCGTCGCTAAAAATGGCCGTCGCAATGAATCAAATCCGCTTTGTTGATTTTCTCGACACACTAACGCGTGCTCAGGCGATCGACGCCCGGCAAACCAACCGGCTTTCTCTAATTGACGCATCTAACAAACGTTGGGCCGGGGCCGATACATACATCTATGCCCGCGGCATGGTAACCGCCTTTCTTTGTGATGTCTTGTTCCTTCACCATTCGAAAGGAAAGCGTTCAGTCAACGATATTTTCCGCGAATTCTACGCGAAACATAAATATCCAAATTCTCGTACGGATGGGAATATGGCCGCTCTTGCCTTGCTGGAAAGTAACAAAGAGCTTATCCCGGTCATCGACCGATACATCAAGGGCCCGGACAAAATTGCATGGGAAGCCGAACTATTGCTTGCGGGCCTCGAAGCGAAAAATGGGCTCACCGTGGCGTCTAAACTTAGCGGAAAGCAGAAAGACTTGCTTGATGCGTTGGGATATAATAATTGGCGGAAGCTCTCGAAACAGAAGTAATGAAGCTCAAATCGATCACCACAATTCTTATCTGTGCTTTTCTCATGATTCAGTCCGGGTGCGGTCTGTTGGATTCGACCGTCGGGGGCGTTTCGAACGTCTTCGGCTTGACCGATACTGCTACCGTCATCTCAAAAACCGCACAGATTCGCACGTCGTATGCGGTCGTGGCCGCTGATCTTCTCGAGGTAAAGCGCGGCGAAAAGTTGGACGTGATCGATACGATGGATTTTGAAAAGGTGCTTTGGTATCGCGTACGTGCTCATGACGAAGAGAATACCGAAGGCTGGATCGAAGCCCAGCACGTGATCACCAACGAAGTCCTGGAGAAATCGAAAAAACTCGCCGAAAGTTTTGCAAATCTTCCGCCCCAAGCTGCCGGAAAGCTCCGGGCGGCTTCGAATATTCGTTTGTCACCGGACATGAACCCGGAGAACGTCTTTTTCAAGCTCGCCAACGGCTCAACGTTCGAGATCATGGACTGGAACTTCGTTCCGAAACAGGATGTCGCGGATATCGACGACGCTAAACGTGGCGAGTCAAAGCAGTCGAAACGCTCCAAGAACGAAGAGATCGAGGCGGCCAGAGAACGCGGCGAACCAGAAAAGCTTGATGAGAAATACGACGTTTGGTATCTCGTTCGGCTCGACCCTTCCGTGTCGCCGGCGCCGGCAGGCTGGCTCTTTGGCCGTCAGGTCGAGCTGGCTGTTCCGAACGAGATCGTTTTCTTTCAACATAACAACCGCAAGTTCGTCACCTGGCAGCGCCTTGACAGCGACATCGCGAGCAAGGCTGTTACGAATACATCCACCCCCGGCAGTTGGGTCATTCTTTCGCGCACCAATATTTCTAAACCGATCGACGGGATCGAGCCCGATTTCGACGGCATACTCGTTTTGGCCTTTGATAAGTACGACCAGAGCTATTACACAGTATGGCGTTCGACCGGCGACGTTTGGGGGACCTTGCCGCTGAAGGTCGACGGAAGCGGAGACAGCAATGCCTTCACCGTTCAGCTAAGGCATCCCGAAGGCCACATGGAAGAAAAACGCTTTGTCGTTTTTCGTGACAAGAGCAGAATGAAAGTTACGCCGCCGGAAGACATCGCACAGTATCAGGAAACGAGAAGGCGATGAGACCGACGGACGAATCCGATCTTGAAGTTCCTTTCCCGGAAATAGTCGAAATAGAGATAACCGATTCTCTCGACCTCCACTCGTTCAGTCCAAAAGAGTTGCGAGCCGTTGTCGAAGCGTATCTCGACGAGGCGCGGATCAAAGGCTTTCGCTTTGTGCGAATCATTCACGGGAAAGGTATCGGTGTACAGCGGGAGATCGTTCGAAGTCTTTTAAAAGAAAAAGATTTTGTGAAGTCGTTCAAGTCTGGCGACGAATTCTCGGGCGGGTCGGGTGCGACAGTAGTGACATTTAAGGATTAGCGTTCATCGAGGACGTCAGCCCAGACATCGCCATTCTTTTCATAGAGTTCCGCGATCATTTCGTCCTGTTCGGCGATCCGTCGCTCCGCGTCATTCAACCGCCGAACGAGGGTGCGGCATCGACGTTCGAGCTCGGTGACACGTTTCTTGCGCTCCTTGTCGATCCGGTCGAGGTAAAACATATACATCAACTGTAGGCCGGCCACGCCGGTCAGGGCCAGGGAAAGTCCGATGAGGACGAATTCGAGCATCGCGTGTAGTTCTATTATAACTTGACCTCGTCCTGATTAAAAGCAAAAATCGATTTAATGCAGAAGCCCGCACGTAAGGGCGCGATATCAGGACGCAGATTAGCTAGCAAATTCTCTTGATGCAAACGTCAAACCTAACTCTTATCTACACACTTCTCTGCGACGACGTCCGCATTGAGATGGGCAACAAGATATCCCTGATGGGTATTTTCCAGAACATTATGGTCGAAAAACTGCCCGTCTCGCTGATCAAATTCGCCGTTATCAACCATTGGCGCGGGGAGGGAAATCACAGCACTGAGGTTCGCATAATGTCGCCGGACAAGCTCAACCTGGTCGTTACGTCTCAGCCGACGCCCATAGAGCTAGCCGTTGGTGGCTTCACAGATAACGTCAGCTTCTTTATGAATGTCGTTTTCCCGACAGCGGGAACCTATTGGGTCCAAACGCTTGCCAACTCATCGCTTGTGGAGGAATTTCCGCTCATTGTGACTGATGCAAACGCTGCCAGCGCCTTGGCGGATCCTGATCAAGTCTCCGAAACCATCAACTAATGCAGAAGCCCGTAACGTATCAGTAGCCTGCGCGCACGTAGGGGCACCGTTTTATGCTCAAGTCCCGGGTCATAACGCTCCGCGCGATTTGCACGAACCGCATAGCGCCTAAAGGCGCGGAACTACTATTGTTAACGCTTCTCTATGAAGTGCTCCATAACAACAAAAAACCGGCCCCATCATCGGGGCCGATCCCTTTATTCGCTTAAGGCGCTCAGGCGTCAAATCCCTCGACCGGAACCTTCATCGCCCTCAATTCCCTCGCTCAGGTCGTCGCCGGAAGGATTTCGGATAGGCGTATCTTGTGCGGACTCATTCTGGCGCGAGGTCCCGGGGTTTTGCTCTGCGGTGCCCGGATTTTGCGGAGCTGTCCCCGTCGCCGTCCCGGTTCCCGTCGAACCTCGATCCTGCTGCTGGCCAGTCCCGCCAGACTGGCCCCGCTGCACCTCGCCCTGGCTTTGGCCCGTGCCCTGGCCTTGCTTATCCCTCTGTTGCTCAAATCCCTTTTCCGATTCCGGCGTCTGATTCTGTTTATTCGGATCGTTTTGTCCTGCCATAGTCATAAATCTCCTTGTTTTAAACTAAGTGGCTCACTCGTATGTTTATTCTAATCGCTGTCTGGCCGCCCACTGTCTCTAACAATACAATCCCGGTCGCACCGTAGGTCGCCAAACCCGTCGAAAATAGGATTGTATGACTACCGACAGAATGGAGTCTTTTAGTTATCTATACTTATCAAATTAAGACGGAACCACGACTCTGGCGCCTGTTTCCATCTGGAAAAAAGGTATAAGAGAAGGTTGCGCAAAGTTTATGAGTGTTTTATCTTTCAACGAGTACGATATCATTTGTTTTTCGCACCTCCGCTGGGACTTCGTCTTTCAGCGCCCTCAACATCTACTTTCGAGATTTGCCAGAAAGCATAAAGTTCTGTTCGTAGAGGAGCCGATATTTCACGATGGCGAAGCCGAATTTGTAATAAAGCAAAGGCGTTCGGGCGTTATCGTCGTGACGCCCCACCTTGCGAATGGAACTGCGGCCGGGGCTGCAGAGCCGAATCTTAAGAAATCACTTGAAGAGGTACTTCACTCTCAAAGCGTTAGCCACTTCGTCTCGTGGTACTACACGCCGATGATGCTCGGATGGAGCGAGCATTTGAAACCGCTTGCGGTTGTCTACGACTGTATGGACGAGCTGTCGGCCTTCAAGAACGCCCCGCCGGGAATGCGGCTCCGTGAGGCTGAGCTGCTTGGAATGGCGGACATAGTCTTCACAGGGGGACAAAGTCTATATGAGGCGAAGCGGGACCTGCACGAGGCCGTATATTGTTTTCCATCCAGTATCGACGTCGACCACTTTTCACGAGCGTTAATGGAAAATCAAGAACCGGACGACCAGGCCGGCATTCCCCATCCCCGAATCGGTTTTTTCGGCGTGATCGATGAGCGGACGGATCTTGACCTTCTATCGCAGATCGCTAACCTTCGTCCGGATTGGCATTTCGTAATGATCGGTCCTGTTGTCAAGATCGATGAGAATGACCTTCCGCGTTCAGCCAATATTCATTATCTCGGAGGAAAGTCCTACGACGATCTGCCCGCTTACATAGCGGCCTGGGACGTTGCAATGATGCCATTCGCAATGAACGACTCGACTCGTTTCATCAGTCCTACAAAAACCCCGGAGTATCTTGCAGCGGGTCGAGCCGTCGTAGCTACTCCGGTCAGGGACGTCGTTCGTTTGTATGGCGAGACGGGGCTCGTTCATATTGCCGATACACCGGAAGATTTTGTCCGAGCCATCAACTCCATTCTCAATGGGGACATCGAGGAACACCGTAGGAAGGCCGGCGAATTTCTCGAGACGATGTCGTGGGAAAAGACTTACGTGTCGATGTCCGAGTTGATAGACGAGGCAGTGGCGAGCAACAGCCGGGAAGAGGCGTTCGGCGCAAAAGATTTTATTTTAACAAATGAACTGCGTTTAACTTAAAAAGGGATCAAGGGGGAAGCTATGTTCGACTATTTTATCGTTGGAGCGGGATTCGCGGGCAGTGTGCTCGCCGAAAGATTAGCTAACGGATCAGGGAAGCGGGTTCTGATCTGTGATAAACGTCCGCATATTGCAGGTAATGCATACGACTGTTATAACGATGACGGAATTTTAATACACAAATATGGCCCGCATATTTTTCATACTAATGCTGTAGATGTTTTTGAATACCTCTCAAAATTCACGGAGTGGCGCGAATATCAGCATCGCGTCCTCGCGCACGTGGACGGCATGCTTGTGCCGATCCCGATCAATCTGGATACGATCAATAAACTTTATGGATTGAGTCTGAGCTCGAGAGAAGTAAAAGAGTTTTTCGCCGAGGTCCGCGAACGCCGTGAACCTTTGCGGACTTCCGAAGACGTCGTTGTAAACGCGGTAGGCCGTGAGCTTTACGAGAAGTTCTTTCGAGGCTACACACGGAAGCAATGGGGACTCGATCCGTCAGAGCTCGATGCTTCGGTCACGGCGCGGGTGCCGACGCGAACCAACCGCGACGCGAGATATTTCACGGATCACTATCAGGCTATGCCGCGTCACGGATTTACGAGAATGTTCGAGAACATGCTCGATAGCCCCCTGATCAAGGTAATGCTAAATTGCGATTATCGCGAGATCATCGGCGAGTTAGAATACGATGAGATGATCTACACGGGACCGATCGATGCGTTTTTCGATTATCAATACGGGAAGCTTCCGTACCGCTCGCTGGAGTTTCGTCATGAGACCCACGACGTCGAGGTGTATCAGGAAGCACCCGTGGTAAATTATCCGCAAAACCAGCCGTTCACGCGGATCACCGAATTCAAGTATCTGACCGGGCAGATGCATCAGAAAACAAGCATAGTCTACGAATATCCAAAGGCCGAGGGTGATCCGTATTATCCGATTCCGCGCCCGGAAAACGCCGAGCTTTATGCGAAGTATAAAGCGCTGGCCGACGCCGAACAGGATGTGCATTTTGTCGGACGGCTTGCAACTTACAAGTATTACAACATGGATCAGATCGTTGCTCAGGCGCTAACCGTTTATAGCAAGATCGAAGGAATGAAACGAAAGGAAGCTGTTGTTTTGCAAAAGGCCACAACCCCCGTTGTCTTCGCAAACGGAAATGGACAGGGAAGTACTGTAAAAAATCTGGAAACTATTTCCTGAACAGACTCGATCTTTGAAATCTAAGCGGCGGATGTTTGGCTAAGCAAGCGTTGCTGATAGCTGATCTCGGATGCCAGTGGTTCGTAGATCTCACGATAGCCGTTGTCATCGCAATAGTCCCAAAGTCCGTTGCGGCAATGGCGATCATCCGCCCAACCGGGGTGATTGACGATCGGATACAAGCATATTCCGTTGATGTCGGCACCACGCCGATTGGCGATC
>DATFEW010000167.1:0-3698 GCA_035250805.1 Pyrinomonadaceae bacterium | reverse complement strand
CCAAAGAAGCCAAGGATTTCATTCGTGAAAAGATGCGGTCGGCCGTTGATCTATTGAGAAATATCGAACACCGCCGGCAGACGATCTATCGGGTTGTCGAGTGCATCGTTCGGCGGCAGCGGGATTTTCTCGACCACGGCGTACAGTATATCAAGCCGATGATGTTGAAAGACGTTGCGGAAGATATAGGAATGCATCTTTCAACGATCTCGCGCGTGGTCAACCGCAAGTACGCCCACACGCCGCAGGGCGTGATCGAGCTTCGCCGTTTCTTCAGCGAAGGAATGATGAATGAGGAAGGCGAAGAAGTATCAACGCGGATCCTGAAGCTGAGCATCAAGAAAATGGTTGAAGAAGAAGATTCCAAGAAACCGCTCACCGACGAGGAGATCGTCAAGCTGCTAAGCAAAGACGGAGTAAAGCTCTCACGACGGACAGTCGCAAAATATCGCGATCAAATGAATATACCGGGCTCGCGCGAACGCAAGACGGTTGTATGAGCTATTCGATCTGAATAGCTGAGAATCAGGGGGAACTATATGAAATTCGAATATTCGGGAAGACATATAGAAGTTACTCCGGCCCTCCGCTCGCATGTTGAGGGCCATTTCAAACGAATCGAACATATTTTCAGGGGCAAACCGATAAAGGTGCACGTCATTATAGAGGTCGAACGCGGCAGGCACCGATCGGAGATAGTGGTGAATTGGCGGAACGACGTCCTCACCGCGACCACACGAAACTCCGATATGTATCGATCGCTTTCTGAATCGATAGACAAAATCGAAAAACAAGCGCTTAAACTCAAGAACAAAGTGATCGATCGATCGCACAGGGCAACCAAGGTCGGTACCATTACTCGCCGCACGGCAGAACTAAAGCCGGCACCTGCCAGTCCGCGGATCATCCCGGCACGGCGATACGCCGTCAAACCCGTAAATCCTGAAGAGGCGGCGTTGATGCTCAATGGAGAAGCAAACAGCTTTCTCGTATTTCGTAACGCCGAGAATCAGAGAATTTCTGTTATCTATAAACGTAAGGACGGGAATTTCGGTCTTATCGAACCTTAGCATCGATGCCGAAAAAGCGCTCTAGAGAAAGCAAGCAGGCACCATTAGTGATCATAACCGGGCTGAGCGGGTCTGGGATGAGTTCGGCGACGAATGCGTTCGAGGACCTTGGATATTTCTGTGTCGATAATTTGCCGCTGACAATTTTGAGGACCTTCGCGCGGCTTCTTCAGCCGAATGCCGAATCGGCCAAGGCGATCGAGCGTGCGGCACTTGTCATAAACATCCGTGAACGGCATTTTCTTGCGGAGTTTCCAACTGAGATCGAACGGCTCAAAAAAAGAGGCCTTGAGCCTATGATAGTGTTCTTTGAAGCATCGGACGAGGTTTTGCGTACGCGATTTTCGGAGACACGGCGGCCACACCCGGCCGATGATGGAGGCGGCCTGCGGAAAGCGATCAAAAGCGAACGAAAAGCGCTACAACATATTCGGGCGATGTCGGACCTGATATTGGATACATCTGATCTAACCGTCCATAGCCTGCGGCGGCTCCTCCTCGAACGATTCGATAGTTCGGACAAGGCAACGCCGCTAAAGGTGCAGATACTCAGCTTTGGCCATAAATTCGGAAATCCCCGTGATCTCGATCTGATGTTTGATGTCCGGCATCTGCCAAATCCCTATTTCGAGCCTGCACTCCGGGAACTTACGGGTGAGGATCCGACCGTTATCAAGTATCTTAGAAACAATTCCGACGTTGGTGAAACCATCAAAAGATTTCACGAGGTAATGGAATACCTTCTCCCTTTTTATGTGCAGGAGGGGAAGTCGTATCTCACCGTTGGGATCGGATGCACCGGCGGTAGGCACCGCTCGGTGATGGTGGCAAACGAACTGAAGCGGCTGCTAAAAAAGAGCGGATTCAACGTTTCCGCTGCCCATCGGGATGTGCAAAAATAATTTATTGGAAGTGGGATCATAATGAGTAAAAGAATTGGCGGAGTAATCGTTTCACACGGCCAGGTCGCGAACGAGCTTTTGTCGGCGGCGGAGACGGTAGTGGGAGATCTGGGGCATATCAGAGCCGTTTCGATCGGCTGGCACGACGATGTGGAAGTCGCTAAAGGCGAGATCGAACGTGCGATCAAACAGGTGTCGAACGGCCAGGGCGTATTGCTCATGACCGATATGTTCGGCGGTACTCCGACCAATATCTCCGCGATGTTCATTAAGGAGAATGAGGTGGAGCTGGTAACAGGTGTCAACCTTCCGATGGTGCTCAAGCTCGCAACGTCCAACGGCGAGACCTCCCTTGCCGAACTTGCCAAGGCGGTAGAAGACCAGGGGAAGGACAGCATTCATCGCACGGGAGCGTTGCTCGACGTACACAAAACCACCGCCTGATGCCTGAGGCCACGGTTCAGATCGTTAATCCGCTCGGACTTCATGCACGTGCTGCGGCAAAGCTTGTTCGTCTCGCCGGTGAGTATCAATGCTCGATCACGCTAACCCGGCCGAGCTGCCACAAGACCGCCGATGCCCGGTCGATCCTGAGCATTCTCGAACTTGGTGCGAAACATGGATCTCAAGTGGTTTTGCGTGCCGACGGCGAAGATTCACGGTTCGCGATCGAGGCAATGACAAAGCTGTTCGAATCCGGGTTCGGTGAAAAATAGATATGGCAATTCGTAACAGCAGAGAAGTTGCGATCGTGGGCATCCCGCTCGGATACGGGGCCGCGCAGACAGGAAGCGAGCTCGGCGTCGAGGCGATGCGAGCTTCACCTATTCGCGGAAAACTCCTGACCGAACACATCGCTGAACTCGGTTACGCCGTCCGCGGTAACGGCAACGTCGAAGTTGTACGTCCGAAACATATTGCCGCTGAAGATCAGAATTCAAAATATCTCAATGAGATCGCCGCATCCTGCGCCAAAATGGCGGAGGCCTTGCGAAAGACCCTTGCCGATGGGGCGTTCCCGATCATTCTCGGCGGTGACCACAGCATCGCGATCGGCTCCTTCTCAGGTATTGCTTCCCATTTCCGCGAACGAGGTGAAGACATCGGACTTATCTGGTTCGACGCCCACGCCGATATCAACACTCCCGAAACCTCGCCGTCGGGCAACATTCACGGAATGCCGCTGTCGGTCCTGCTTGGGGAGGGCAACGAGCGGCTGGTGAATCTTGAAGGATTTGCACCTAAACTCAAGCCGGAGTTCTTCGCACACGTGGGCGGGCGTGATTTCGACGAAGGAGAACGCAGTCGCATCGATCATCATGGATTGAGAAACAATTTTTTCACGATGAGCGACATCGACAAACGAGGAATGTTAGCGTGCATTGAAGATGCCATTGCGATCGCCTCGAAAGCCTCGGGCGGTTACGCCGTCACATTCGATATCGATATGATCGATCCGCGTTTTGCTCCAGGGTCTGGAACCCTCGTGCGGGGCGGAGCGACCTACCGCGAGGCACATCTCGCCCTCGAAGTTATTGCCGATCACGGCGGAATGCGTTCATTCGAGATCGTCGAGGTGAACCCGCTGCTCGATCAGTCGAACATCACCGTAGAACTCGCGTGTGAACTCATCCTTTCGGCTCTCGGTAAGACAATACTGTAAAAAGACGTTTATGAAAATACGCATCGGGGTTGTATTTGGCGGGCGGTCGAGTGAGCACGAGGT
>DATFEW010000152.1:0-3057 GCA_035250805.1 Pyrinomonadaceae bacterium | reverse complement strand
TGGCTTGAGCAAAAACAGAATCGACTTGCTCAGGAGCAAAAAACCGAAGACAAAAGACAAAAGACACTCGAACGCGAGCTTGAATGGATACGGATGTCTCCGAAAGGGCGGCATGCCAAGTCGAAAGCGCGCATCAACGATTACGAAAAGCTCGTCGCGACCGAATCGGAAAAACGCAGTGAGGACCTCGAGATCTTTATCCCGCCCGGCGAGCGGCTCGGCGATACCGTGATCGAAGCTCACGGCGTTTCGAAGGGTTACGACGACAAGCTCCTGTTCGAGAAGATGGAATTTTCGCTTCCGCCCGGTGGCATCGTAGGTGTGATAGGACCGAACGGTGCCGGCAAGACCACACTGTTTCGTCTTATTACTGAACAAGAAAACGCCGACGGGGGCGAGTTCAGGGTCGGGCCGACCGTCAAACTTGGCTACGTAGACCAATCGCGCGATTCGCTTGATGCGAACAAAACCATCTGGGAAGAGATCTCGGGCGGGGCAGATGTTTTTCAACTTGGTAAGCGGGAAATGAACTCGCGTGCGTATGTTTCCAGGTTCAATTTTTCCGGCAGCGACCAGCAAAAACGGGTCGGCCAGCTTTCCGGCGGCGAGCGAAATCGCGTTCATCTTGCGAAAATGCTAAAATCCGGAGCTAACGTCATTCTCCTGGACGAGCCCACAAACGATCTCGACGTAAATACAATGCGTGCCCTTGAAGAGGCACTTGAGAACTTCGCGGGTTGCGCGGTCGTGATAAGCCACGACCGATGGTTTCTGGACCGCATCGCGACGCACATCCTGGCCTTCGAGGGCGATTCCCACGTCGAGTATTTCGATGGAAATTACAGCGAATACGAAGCAGACCGGAAACGTCGGCTTGGCGTTGACGCGGACCAGCCGCATCGCATCAAGTATCGAAGTTTGACGCGGGCATAGAGAATTCGTGAGTGCGCAGGGTAGTAGATGAAGCGAGTTGTTTTATGGGCGCGCGCTGTTAGCGCGGCAGTGATTTTTTCGAAAGGTATAGCGGGGTTGCTCGCTATCGTCTGTCTATTGATGTCATCCTCATGCCGTAATGAGGTTGAGGCAGAACCCCAGAACGTAGCCTTTACCAAGCAAACCCAAGCGACGCCTTCAGAACATACTGCAAATACTCAACCGTCCGCTTCCCCCTTTCCTAATCTACAAGCCGAGATAACCGATGACCGGTTCAAGACCACGAACGCAGAGATAGGCCAGTTCGATTTCCGCAATTTCACGTACCCCCTTCCGCGCGGCTGGCAGCACCCCGAGGCGAAAGAGATCACGCTTGAAAACGGCAAGGTCAAGCCTGTCGCTGTCGACGTTCACGATGATATGACCGATGAAATGCGCGCCGAGGCGCGCGCCGCACGCCGCATCGGGATGTCGTATGTCACAACCCGGTTCATGGACTTGACCGGCGATGGCAACGACGAAGCTGTCGTTATCCTGAAGGTCGAAACCACGGGCAACGCGATCCCGCAGCTTGTCTATGTTTACGAGTGGAAGGATGGTGCGCCCAACCTGATCTGGAACTTCCGGACAGGCGATCGCGCCGACGGCGGCCTCAAGGACATTCGCGTTGAAAACGGTTTGGTCATTCTTGAGCTATTCGGGCAAGACCGCTTTGTGCTCGGCGAGATCGAGACCGGCAAGATAACCGGCGACGAGGAACAGCTCTGCTGCCCTACCTTTTTCACTCGCTCTAACTACAAATGGAACGGGAGCAATTTCCTATTGCAGCCGAAACGCCTAACATTCGAGGTTGCAGATCCGGCGGCCAAACCACTAGAAAACTTTGGCGACATAATGAACGATCCCATCAAGTCCAAAAAATACCTCGACAGGCAGAAACACGACCGGTAGGGAGTGTGCCTTCCTCGGGAGCCACCTGATTGTTCCCTATCGATCGCGGCGCTCTGAACGTATAGATAATTCGAAGCGTCGCTTCTGCGTTCAGGGCACACCTACCGGTCGTGTCCTGCCTCTGCGAGACTTTGTATTACAAAGTACTTGACAAAACGAATCACTCGGCATATCATATCCTAGATATGGCGAACGTCAGCCCTCTCCGAAGTGACCGCGAAGAACAGAAACAACCGGTGAATCTCTCCGATCGTGCAGAAGACAATCTTCAATTCATCCGCGAAACGATGGAGCGCTCGACCAGTTTCACTGCTGTCCCCGGTTACGGTGGAATTTTGATGGGTGTAACTGCGATCGCGGCAGCGGTGGTCGCGAATATGCAGGTTTATCTTGCCAATGCTCTCGCAATATGGCTTGGCGAGGCGGCGCTTGCCTTCGCTATCGGCCTGCTTGCGATGTGGCAAAAGTCAAAGATCGCCGGCCAGTCGCTGGTTTCGGCACCGGCGCGCAAATTTGCGTTAAGCTTTGCTCCGCCACTCATCGCCGGCACCGTCATCGTGCTCGGCCTGGCGCGTTATGAGTACTTCTATGTTATGGCTCCGGTCTGCATGGTGTGCTACGGAGCGGCGATCGTGTGCGGCGGTGCATTCTCGGTGCGGGTGATACCCATCATGGGCTGGTGTTTCATTGCACTCGGTGCTGTCGCCTTCATCGTCCCTACACAATATTCAAATCTGATGATGGGCCTCAGCTTTGGAGCGCTTCACGTCATATTCGGCGCGATCATCGCCCGGAGATATGGAGGCTAGACGACGGAAAAATGAACATACAGAACATAAGATTAATCTGCATTTTGGTAGCAGTGCCTGCCTTATTGCTCATCCCTTACACCGCGATGAAATTCACGAATGAAGTGAATTGGACGGCACTCGACTTTATCGTAATGGGCGTCATGCTGCTCGTAACAGGCCTTGCGATAGAAGTCGTGTTAAGGATCGTTAAGCTTACCTGGATGAAGGTCGCCGCCGTCGCGGCGATCCTATTCGGATTTGTGATGGTCTGGGGAGCGCTTGTGCGCATGGGAGGATAGTTGAGGCGGCGCGAGGCAAAAGAGAAAATGGCTAGAAACCTGGCAAAACTGAAGACGCACGGCGACAGCAACACCCTGCGGCT
>DATFEW010000150.1:0-3421 GCA_035250805.1 Pyrinomonadaceae bacterium | reverse complement strand
GTTTCGACTTCTCAATTTATTCGCGGTTGCAATTGTCGCAACTTCTGTAGCCAACATCATCTGCCAGTCCGGCGGCGATTATACGATAGTGCAATCTGTCATCGCGGGCGGGGGCGGAACGAGCACGGATGCGGGAAACGTTCTTTCCATAACAGGAACCGTTGGGCAGTCGAACGCGGGTGATAATTCGAGCCGCGCGCCATTTAATGTTAGAACCGGCTTCTGGATCCCTTTCCTTGTGCCGCCGACGGCGGGCGAGGTCACTGTTTCGGGCCGCGTCCTTACGCCGAGCGGCCGCGGACTGGCGGGGATAAATCTAGTGTTGAGCGATACAGAAGGCAACCGCCTGACAGCGACGACGAATCCATTCGGCTTCTACCGGTTTGAAAACGTGCCATCCGGGAAGACGTACATCCTCACGCCCGTAAGCAGGCGGTACCAATTTACGCCGCAAGTACTGGCGGTCAATGACAATATGGAGGGCGTCAATTTCGCTGCAGGACCGTGACCGACGAGGAGTGCGTCGAGTAAAGGCCTCGCATATGCGGGGCCTTTCTTTTGCTTTTTGTACATAATAAAAGGCATTGACGGAGGCGTCTTCCAAACGTTAAAATCGGTTTGGCACTGTTGTATCTATTCCGGATACCTACTTTGTCCTCGGTTCTACCCCACCTGAACCGCCCGCGGCCGCTAGCCGCAACTTTAAAGAACACAATCTTTACCGAAAATCTGACTTCCCGGATCCCGGCGGCATGCCGGAATCCATCAACCCAAGAATGCTGAATCGAATCGACGATCTTCTGCGGATGACAATGAGCTTTGGCGCGTCTGACCTGCATTTGCGCGCCGGCTCGACCCCTGTAATTCGTATAAATGGTGAGCTTAAGCCACTGGCGGGCGTGCCTAAGCTGAACCAGGAAGAGACGCTCGAGATGGCGTTTTCGATGATGTCGAACCGCCAAAAGCAGCACTTTAAGGAAGTCTTTGAGGTCGATATCGGCTACGGCATCACGGGCCTCGGGCGCTTTCGTGTAAATATCTTTCAGCAGCGCAATTCGATCGGTATTGTCGCCCGCGTTATTGCCGACGCGGTCAAGAATTTCAACGAGCTGGGGCTTCCGCCCGTGTTAAACACCATTTCCGAGGAAATGCGCGGACTCATCCTCGTAACCGGTACTACGGGTTCCGGTAAATCGACCACGCTGGCGGCGATGGTCGATCATATAAACGAGAAGCGAAACTGCCACATCGTCACCGTTGAGGACCCGATCGAGTTTCTCCATAAGGACAAGCAATCGTTCATCACACAGCGAGAGGTGGATGTGGACACCCGTTCGTTCGCCGAGGCCCTCCGGGGCAGCCTGCGACAGGACCCGGACGTGATCCTCGTGGGCGAAATGCGGGACCTTGAAACGATAGAGACCGCACTTGTCGCGGCTGAAACAGGCCATCTGGTGCTCTCCACGCTTCATACGCTCGACGCACAGGAAACCCTAACCCGAATTATTTCAGCATTTCCGCCGTATCAGCAAAAGGCGATCAGGATCCAGCTTGCAGGGCTCCTGAAAGCGGTGGTTTCACAGCGTTTGATGAAGTCCGCCGATAATACAAGCCGCGTGCCGGCGGTCGAAGTGCTCATTTCCACACCGCTTATCCGTGATTACATTCTTCACGAAGAGAAAACCAGCTCGATCCGCGACGCGATAGCGGCTGGCACGTCGCAATACGGGATGCAGACTTTCGACCAATCGTTGTTCTATCTGTATCAATCCGGCCTGGTTACGCTGGAAGAGGCCCTCCGCGGCTCGACGAATCCAGACGAGTTCCGGCTGCGTCTCGCCGGTATCCAGAATACGTCTGCCCTTGCCAAGGAAGAGATGGAAAAGATCAGTGGCGTCGGCAATATCAGCAGCCTCTTGACCAGGACGTAGAACGGTAAGGTGAATCGTATCTAAGAGCGGGCCGAGAGCCCGCTTTTTTGTATGGAGGCAGACATACGAATATCGCCACAAATATAGGAAAATCAATGATTTTCGTCGATAAAGTCTTGACACCGTGAGGCTGAATTGTGTAGATTTTAGTTTTATCCGGACACCTTAAAGGTTCGAATACATCGCGGCGTGCCGGATCGTCTCCTCTGTCGTTTCGTGGAGCCATCCGCCGCCAAAGTTGGCATCGCCCTCGTATAGTACTCCGGCTAATTAGCGTGAGTTTTTGCCGCACTAGGTTTCAGCAAGATTCCCGCACCAACAATCAAAATAGGAAGTAGATCACAGTAAATGACACCAGAGGTTACCAACGGCGTTGAGGAAGCGAAAACCGGCCAATCCTCGACAGCCGATCAAGAAAATAAACAGGACGCAGCCGCTACGGCACCGGTTCAGGCTGCGGCGAAACCATCGGACCAGGGTAGTACACAAGAGACGGCAGCACCGGCGCGGGCTCCCGAGGAAACACAAGGCGAACCACCGACTCAAGCTGCTGAGCAAACAGCGGTCGAAAAACCGGCTCCACCGGTACTGGAGCCTTCGAAACCTCGCACGGTTATGAAGCCCGTGCAAGCACCGGTTGCCGCTGAGGCTTCGGAGCCATCGGGTGACATCGATTTCGGCGCGATCCTCGAACAGTTCGAACAGGACCAGACAGTCTTCCATTCGGGGGAGCTCGTCGAAGGCAAAGTGGTCGGCGTGTCCGATCGCGGTGTGCTGGTCGATTTTGGCTACAAGAGCGAAGGAATAATTCCGGCTGAGGAATTCCCGGCTGGAGTCGAAGGCGTTGTGAACGTCGGCGACAATGTCGAGGTCGTCATCAAGAACATCAGCGGTGGTGACGCTCCGCCGGTTCTGTCGCGCGTAGACGCGGTGGGCCGAAAGATCTGGAACGACATCGAAGAAGCTTACAAGAACGACATTCCGGTCGTTGGCAAGATCATCGACAAGACAAAAGGCGGACTTCGCGTCGATCTGAACGGCGTTGAAGCGTTCCTGCCCGGATCGCAGATAGATTCCCGGCCGATACGAAGCCTTGATTCTTACATCGGGCAGGACATCGAAGCCAAGGTCATTAAGTTCAGCCGCAAGCGCAACAACATCGTCCTTTCGCGAAAGGTGATCACCGATGTCGCGATCAACGAAGAGAAAGCGAAAACGCTGGGCAGTATAGATGTCGGTTACATCGTTGAGGGAACGATCAAGAACCTTACTGAATACGGTGCGTTCGTGGACATCGGCGGTATTGATGGGCTTTTGCACGTAACAGATATGTCGTGGGGCCGCATTCAGCATCCGAGCGATGCGTTCAGAACCGGCGATCACGTTCAGGTAAAGGTTTTGAAACTCGATCGCGAGAAGGAAAAGATCTCGCTTGGATACAAACAGCTTTTGCCTGACCCGTGGTCAACGGTCATCGAAATGTATCCGGT
>DATFEW010000135.1:0-3846 GCA_035250805.1 Pyrinomonadaceae bacterium | reverse complement strand
CTAATTAACACAGTTTTTCTTAAAGGATCGACCAATGCGCTTTCACATTTTATTGTTTTCCGTCGCAATCACGGCCTTTGTCGGCGGGCTTGTTGGCCAGACGCCGGTTCCGCTGCCCGACACCCCGAGGGGTTACCTGGTAGGTCCCGGTGACGAACTAACCGGAAAGGTACTGGGGGAGTCTCAGTTTGATTTTGTCGCAACGATTGACGTAGACGGCAACATCCAGGTGCCGTTTGTGGAGAAACCGATACTTGCTAAGTGCAAAACCGAACGCGATCTTCGGTTGGAGATCACTGAGTTGCTCAAGAAATATCTCAGATCGCCTCAGCTCGTCGTTTACGTATCGAAACGCGACAGCCGTCCGCCCGTAAGCATATACGGCGAAGTTCGCGGCCAGTCGCAGCAGGTAAACTTGACTCGGCGGGCGTTCCTGCTTGAATTGATCTCATTTGCCGGCGGTGAAACCGATCGGAGCGGCGGGATGGTTCAAGTTTTCCGCACTCGACCTCCGGTTTGCGCCGAACCAGGGCAACTAGACTGGGGCCCGACAAGCGCCGATGGAGTGAATGTTCCATCGAGAATGTATAGTCTCGCCGCCTTAAAACAAGGCCGACCCGAGGCAAATCCAGAGATCTTTCCGGGCGACATCATTGTTGTACAAAAGGCCGCTCCTGTTTACATCACTGGTGAAGTTATAAAACCTGGCGAGATGAATATCCCTGAGGGGGGCTTACGGCTCATGCAGGCGGTTGCAATGGCAAACGGTATGACACGGGAGGCGAAGATCAAGGACATCAAGATATATCGCCGAAAGGCCGGCGTGCCAGAGCCGCAAATAATATCCGCGAATTATGACCAAATAAGAAAAGGGCAGCAAAAGGACGTTATGCTCGCGCCCTTCGATATAATCGAGGTTGGTAAGGCGAACAAGAGCATCGGTCAGATTTTTATGGACGTATTGATCGGCTTGCCGAATCGTATCCCTTTACCCATCCGGCCGTTTTGACCGCTCAAAAGCCCGCGAGACGTTCGCGGGCTTTTAGTTTTCCGAATACAAACTGTCGATAAGCTCTTTGTATTTTTGATCGACAACCCGTCGTTTTATCTTCATTGTCGGCGTCAACTCGCCGCCCTCGATAGTAAACTCGCTCTCCAACAAGGCGATCTTTTTTACCGATTCAAAACGGGCGAGGCCCTTTGTTAACGAAGCAACCTGACGTTCGATCAGATCAATGATACGACGGTCTTTGCAGTATTCCGCGCGGGTCATGGGCGGCAGTCCTTTGTGTTTCACGTATGATTCGAGCATCTCGAAATTAGGCACGATCAGGGCCGCGGCGTATTTTCGTTCATTTCCGACAAGTATCACCTGGTTTACAAACCGCGATGCGCGGATCTTCTGCTCGATAGGGGCCGGTGCAATGTACTTCCCGCCGGAAGTCTTGAACAACTCCTTCTTTCGATCCGTGACAAACAGAAAGCCGTCTTCGTCCAGGTGGCCGATATCACCTGTTCGAAACCAGCCATCTTCGGCGAACGCATCGCGAGTCGCTTCCGGTTTGTTGTAATAGCCGAGCATCACGCCAGGGCTTTTCGCTTCGATCTCGCCATCGTCCGCGATCCGGATGTGAACATTTCGAATTGGTTTTCCTACAGAACCAAGCCGAGACGATTCCGGATTGTTTGAGGTCAGTACCGGGGACGTTTCGGTCAACCCATAACCCTGCATTATCGCGATACCGGCACCGTGGAAGATCAAATAGATATCATCGGGCAACGACGCGCCCCCCGTCATACACGCACGCAGCCGTCCGCCGAAGAATTTACGAAGCTTTGCGTAGACCAATTTATCCGCGACGGTGTGAGAAAGTTCCAGCCTAAGAGGTATCGGCTCATTCTTTTCCACTTTGAGCGCGTATTGTTTTGCTACCTCGATCGCCCAGTCGAAGATCTTCTCCCTTATTCCTCCGGATTCGGCGGACGCCAACTTCGCTTTTGCATAAACCTTTTCAAAAATTCGCGGTACACCAATAAAGATCGTTGGACGGACCTCGGCAAGGTTTTCAGGCACCTTGTCCACTGATTCTGCATAGTGGACGGACATCCCGTGGTGTATGTACATATACATCGCGGACCGTTCGAAAATATGTGATAAAGGCAGTACCGACAGAGGCACATCATGTACCGCAAAATCGTATTTCTCGCCGGAATCGATCAGGTTCGATATGATGCAATTGTGCGATAGGACCACGCCTTTGGGCTCGCCGGTGGTGCCGCTGGTGTAGATCAGTGTTGCGACGTCTTCAGGCGAAACTTCGTTCCGAAGTTGATCGATGAGTTCACTGCCGGTGCTTCTGAATTCGCTTCCTGATAAAAGCAGTTGTCCAAACGTTATCGAACGATCGTCATTTGGCTCGCCGCGAAACAAAATAACTTTCTCGATGGTTTCCGATCGATGGATGATGCCTTTTAACCTTTCGAATGTGGCGAGATCTTCGAGAATCAAAGCACGTGCACCCGAATCGCGAATAATATACTCAACCGATTCGACAGCGAGGGTTGTGTATATCGGGACATCGACAACGCCTGCGAACTGACAGCCGGCGTCCGCGATCGTCCATTCGGGTGAGTTCGGGCCGAGGATGGCCGCACGATCTCCCTTTCGGAGCCCAAGGGAATAGAGTCCTAGCGCGCAGTTCTCGATCCGCTCGATCATCTCTATAGAACCGATCGATCGCCATTCGCCGTCGCGCTTAAAGTTCAGGAAATTGTTGCCGGGATGCTCATTGACAGCGCTCAGGAAAAGATCAGCGATCGTTCTTGGTTCGTCCGCGTAGAGCGGCTCCCCGCGGCCAGTATCCGGCCGTCGCGATTCGACGCCACGCAAATTTCCATTCTTCATTTCGCCGAAATGCCCTTAAGAAATACCTTCAGTACCTCGCCAGCCATGGGCTCAAGAGAGTAGGGCTTTTTCGAAAGTATCCAGTTTGTCACCATCTCATCAAGCGAACCGTAAAGTATCTTTGCGCACACGACCGGTTTGATGTCGCTGCGAAATACTCCGGCCCTCTGTCCGTCGTCGATCGTTTTTCGAATGACTTCCAGATAGTCGTGAAAGCCGGCCGCCGAAAATTCCCGCATGAATTTTGTGGATCCGCGCAGCTCGACCTGGAACACAACGGCCAGATCGCGATCAGCACCGAGCCGGGCAAGATGCAGTTCTGCTATTTTGCGAAGCTTGTCGACAGGGGATTTTATGTTTGCAAGTTCGGACCGTCCCTCAGCAATGAAGCGCTCCATTGCCTGATCGAAGATGGAATGGAGTATTTCGTCCTTGCTCTTGAAGTAAAGGTAAACAGTCCCGTCAGCAATACTTGCATCCTTCGCGACGTCAGCGACCTTTGCATTGAAAAATCCTTTTCGTGCAAACACCTTTATTGCCGATCGCAGTATGGCTTCTCGTTTGTCGCCGATCACGAGCTTCGCGGCCGCCCCTGTTCTTGTTGTTTTAACCATATCCCAGTTTGCGATGAATGAATCATCATTCATTTGCAATCAGGCTATAGCAAACGAATTCGGAATTCAATGATTTTCAGCAGGCAAAGAAGAATGGCGGAGAGGACAGGACTCGAACCTGCAAGCGCTTTCGCGCGGTAGTTTTCAAGACTACTGCCTTACCAATTAGGCTACCTCTCCGCAAACAGCGGAAATTCAATATAACAAATTCGATGTCATTCGAACAAAAAAAGTCCCGGTTGTAACCGTACAACCGGGAAAGGAGTGAAGAGAGAATCGTGTGCCCCTAATCCGAGGCTAAAAGTTTTGAGATCTGGGCTTCAAGGT
>DATFEW010000081.1:0-4542 GCA_035250805.1 Pyrinomonadaceae bacterium | reverse complement strand
CGGGAAAACGCCGTTTTCGCGTCTTCTGCGAGCGGTTGCTGCAACGGGTATCGAACGAATTAAGTTTAATACCTCGTTCCCACGCGATTTTCATCCGGACATAGTGGACGCGATCGACGAACACGAAAATCTCTGCAACTGGGTGCATCTGCCGGTTCAATCGGGAAGCGACCGCGTGCTAAAACAAATGCGGCGGCTGCATTCGATAGAACGATATTTCAAGATCGTCGATGGCATCAGATCATCGAGGCGTGATATTTCTTTGACAACCGACATTATCGTGGGATTTCCCGGCGAGACCGAAGCGGATTTCCATGAAACGGTGAAATTGGTGGAATACTGCAAATATGATTCGGCGTATATTTTTAAATACTCGCCGCGTCCCGGAACGCCTGCCTACGAGATGCTTGACGACGTCGCTCCAGTGGAGAAAACGCGGCGGTTTCGGGAACTGGAGAAAGTTCAAAAGGGGATCCAAACAGCCAATCTAAAGCGGTACGTCGGTAAAACACTTAAGGTACTGGCCGAAAAAACATCGCCGAAATCCCAGATGGATCTGAGTGGGCACTCTACATGTCATCGGGTGGTGAATTTCGCGGGTGATCGAAACTTACTTGGGAAGGTTGTCGATGTTAAGATAACCGAAGTAAAATCGAATTCTCTATACGGCAAGGGGGTAGAATCGGCGTGATCGATGGCGAAAATGACCTGGTAGAGGTGAAGATCGGGGCGTTGATCATGGATCCAAACACAAACACGCCCATAGTGGTCCTGAAGGGAATCGAGTCGGAAACGGTTCTCCCGATCTGGGTCGGTGCGTTCGAAGCGAACGCGATCGCGCTAGAGATCGAAAAGATCGTTCCGCAACGACCGATGACCCACGACCTCCTGCGAAATGTGATCATCGAATGCGGTCTTCGAGCCTCACGTGTCATTGTTACCGATTTGCTGGACAACACGTTCTACGCGTCAGTCGAACTCACAGATGACAATGAAGATCTCGTGACGATGGATGCGCGGCCCTCAGATGCGATCGCGCTGGCTCTTAGACTGGATTGCCCCATCTATGTCCGTCAAAAAGTGCTCGACCTTTCGGCACGGTCACAACAGGAAGAGGGCGGCGAGGCCGACGACCTGGGGCCGAACGTCGATGACTGGCCCGAGCTGATCGGATAATTTCTTTATTGCCTTTGGCGAACTTCTGTTATTATCTAGGCGCGCGTCCTTGTCATACTCGCGAAAGCGGGAAACTCCTAACTCTCAATGATCATAGTCATCGCAAACCAGAAAGGCGGTGTTGGGAAAACCACGACGGCGATCAACCTTTCCGCGGCGTGCGCCGCACGCGGGAAAAAGGTTCTTCTCATCGACCTTGACCCCCAAAGCAACTCGTCGCTTTCGTTTATCGACCCCGAGCGTGTGAACGGTGGCTCGTACGAGATGTTCACAGAACTCGAAAAGCCGCTTGAGGGGTTCATTTACTCGACCAATGTTGGAAACCTGAGCCTGGTCCCGGCACGGATAAATCTAGCCAAACTGGAGGCGAAACTGATCGGTGATTTTGACGCCGCTTTTCGCCTGCGTGATCGTTTACAGAAAGTTAAAGACCGGTATGATCTGATAATTATCGATACGCCGCCGACCCTTGGGCTTATCACCGTAAACGCATTGGTCGCTGCCAATCACGTGCTGATCCCGATACAGTCGTCATATTTTGCGCTGGAGGGAACTGACGACCTTCTGGAAACGATAGAGAAGATCCGCTCGCGCCCGAACCCGGAGCTGAATCTTCTCGGTGTGCTTGTGACACTCTTCGACAAGAGAACTTTGCTGTCAAAAGACGTTGATGCCCATATACGAAAGGTCTTTGGTCCGAAAACTTTTAAGACCGTAATAACACGAAGCGTGCGGCTGGAAGAATCGCCGGCGCATAAGAAACCGATAATGTATTACGCACCGCGCTCATCAGGTGCAGCAGAATACGACAACCTTGCGAAGGAGGTGCTTAAACGTGTCTAAAGGCGGATTACCCATCGGTGTAAAAATGCGTCACGATGCGCATTACGTAGAAGCTATCGCACATTCGAGCCGTGCTATCGGCAAGACGATCGGGATCGACCTTATCGAGCCAAACCCCGAGCAGCCACGGACCGAGTTCGGCGACCTTAAAGAGCTGTCGGCCTCGATCAAGGAGAAAGGCGTCCTTGAGCCGCTCTTGGTTAAAGTAAAACCTGAAGGCGGCTGGATGATAATCGCGGGGGAACGCCGCTGGCGGGCCTCGAAGCTCGCCGGCTTGACCGAAGTTCCCTGCATAGAGATCGACACGGACGAACAAGGGATCGCTGAGATCGCCCTGATCGAAAATCTGCAGCGAAAGGACCTGAATATCTGGGAAGAGTCAGATGGACTCGCCGCTCTCGCCGGAAAATTTGGCTACACGCAGGACGAGATCGCTCAGAAGATCAGCAAGAGTCGCAGTACAGTCACCGAGCTTATGACGATCGCCGGGCTGCCCGAAGATGTTCGATTAAGATGCCGCGAAGCGAATATTTCTTCAAAATCGACCCTTCTTGAGATCGCGCGCCAATTTGACGACGCCGCAATGCACCAATTTCTCGATGCGTTGCAAAAGGGAGAGATCACTCCTCGGTCGAAACAGCCCAGACCGTCCGTCTCCAAAACCGAAAGGCCGCAAGCCGAGCTAATACCGACGACGGCTACGGAAACAAATGGCTACACGTTCTCGTTCGCCGGTAATGATCCGAATTTCAACTTGATCGTTACATTCGAAAATGCGGAATCGGCAACCCGTGGGGAAATTCTCAGGGCGCTTAAACAAGCCTTTGACTCGGTAAAAGCGGCTTCGGTCTCTTCATGAAACTGCGTGTCCAAAACTTCGCCCCGGCCCTCCAGATGGCTGCGGCACTCCTGTGCCTTTGTTACTCCACTGCCTCCCAGACACCAGAAGAATACTTCAAGGCCGCGAACTTAAAGGTTGCAGAAACCGAGAAACTGGAGTGGAACTCGGACAAATGGAAGGCAAAGTTCCGTTCAGCCCTTATGGATATGAACGAGGCGATCAAGCTGGATCCGAAGAAAGCCGCGTTTTATGCAAAGAGGGCTGATATCTATGAATACCTCGGCGATCTTGATCTTGCCCTGAAGGATGCCTCCATCGCTATTTCCTTGGCGCCTGACATTCCTGACTATTATGCCTTGCGCGGTTCGCTCCGATATCAGATCGAGGCAATAGAAACAGCCGATGAACGTGAGAAACTGGACGACCCCAATGAAGCCGCGAAGCTTGTAGCGGACCATAGATCTGCGCTCGAAGATCATAACAAGGCTATCAGCCTTGCTCCAAAAGATCCGCGTTGGTACCTCGAGCGCGCCGATTTCTACAATTCAACAGAGAAAACCGAGGCGGCGTTAGCGGATCTCAACCAAGCTCTAGACCTTGATGGGAGAAACATGCCCGCCCTGCGGGAGCGCGGTTTCCTTCGGTGGAAAAATGGACAATATAAGGAAGCCGTGGATGATTATACCCGCCTTATTGAACTCGATCCGAACATGACATCCTCCTATCTTGCTCGGGCCGAGGCCTACGAAGCGATGAAACTCTACCAGAAAGCCATAGATGATACGACCGCAGCGCTTAAGACAAGGCCGAACTCGCCAGGTATCCTCGAAGTCCGTGCAGAACGCTACCGAATAGCTGGGAGGCTCGCCCTTGCAAGAAAGGATGAGCTAGCCGCAAAGCGACTTCGGCGATCTGGCCAGAAGTAATTACATAATTACATAATCTCTATTATCAGACGCGGCTCATATACGAGAGCCCCCGCTGCGCAGAACACTACTGCCCGTTTCGATAAAGAGATCCTGGTTAGAACCTACAACCGGTCGGTTTTTGACACGACCTTTCCAAACCGCTACTATTGAGGTTTTGTTATCGTTATAGAACAACCCAAATAGGAGTTACATAATTCATTGAGTAACGGAAATTTTCTATTCACGTCCGAATCGGTCACCGAAGGCCACCCGGACAAGATTGCGGATAATATTTCAGACGCGATCCTCGACGCGATCCTTGAGCAGGATCCGACCGCTCGCGTTGCGTGTGAGACGCTCGTTACGACCGGCCTGGCGGTTGTCGCCGGCGAGATCACCACCTCGGCCACGGTTAATTACAAGCAGATCATTCGTGACACCATTCACGAGATCGGCTACAACGACGCTTCGTATGGCTACGACGCCAATACGTGCAGTGTCGTGGATGCGATCGGTACCCAGTCGCCGGACATCGCTCAGGGTGTCGATACGGGTGGCGCGGGCGACCAGGGCCTGATGTTCGGTTACGCTTGTAACGAAACGCCCGAGTTGATGCCGATGCCGATCCAATTGGCACATAACCTCACTCGAAAACTTTCTGAAGTGCGTCGCGACGGTACGATTCCCTATCTTCGCCCTGATGGAAAATCCCAGGTTTCGATCGAATACCGCGACGGACGTCCTTTCCGTGTCGAAGCCGTGGTCATCTCGACG